>NZ_JACGAY010000009.1:0-59500 GCF_020137705.1 Campylobacter sp. RM9333 | reverse complement strand
TTTTTTTGTTAAAATCAAACAAGTACTTTAAATAATTTAACTTTTTTTAATGTTAAAGCTTTAAAAGAATATAAATAGTTTTAGATATCAAATGATTATTGGGTTTGAATGTAAATTATAAAAATATAAAGTATTAAAATGGTTTAATAATGTTTAGTTTAATAAATATTATTACCTATAAAATCCTAAGTATTTTTTATATAAATGATATATTTTACAAGAAAAATAAAATATTTTAATTTTGTAATTTGCCACTTGCAAAGTTCTAAGAGCTTCTTTAAAAATTTCATCAGCTAAAACAGCGTCTTGGTATTTTTTACTTTTTTTAGCTTGAAGACATAAAAAATCATGAATTACTACTGCTGATAAGTATTCTGGAGAATTTGGTGGAAAGAAACTCCAAAATATTCTAGGTATATTTGCTCCATTTGTAACAAATCCCTTTGGTATTATGATGGTTTGATTTTTGCTTTCATATTTATATTCAAAAGCTAATTCAAATTTATTTTTATCTATTGGTTTTACTACAACTCTTGTCATTTTACTCTAAAGACTGCAAAAATATATCTTTTGCATGAATATATGTTGTATCAAAGACTTTTATATTTTTAAAATCATTTTCGTTAATTAATAGTGCAATTTCAGTGCAAGCTAATAAAATTCCTTCAATATTATGTTTATTTATAATATTTATGAAAGTTTCTTTACTATTTTGTTTGATAACATTAAAGCAAAGTTCATTGAAAATAATATCATTAATAGTATTTATATCACTATTATTTGGGGTAATTACATTTATTCCTTTTAACTCTTTTTTATAAAAGTCTTCTTGCATAGTGTATTTAGTGCCTAGTAATAAAATATTTTTTATATTATTATGATTTAATTCTTTAAGGCTTGAATGGGCTATATGAATAAATCTAGCTTTTAAATCTTTTTGCAAATCATTTGCAATTTTATGCATAGTATTTGTACAAAGTGCAATTATGTTTGCTCCAGCCTTTTCTAATCTTTTTGCTTCTTTATTTAATAATTCTCCTGCTTTTTGCCATTCGTTATTGTGTTGAAGTTCTTCAATCTCATCAAAATCTACGCTTGATATTAAAATCTTTGCACGAGATAAAGAATTGTGATGAGCTTGGCTAAATTCATTTATTAATTTATAATAAGTTATTGTACTAGCATAGCTCATCCCACCGATTAGGCCTATCATATTAACCTCTTATTGCAGCATTGATTAAGTCTATAAAACCATCTACATTAAGACTAGCTCCACCTACCAAAACCCCATCACAAAGTCTTTTAATATCAGCGATATTGCTAGAATTTACACTACCACCATATAAAATACTTTGCTTAGTTTTTGAGCGTAAAAAGCTCATAATATTTTCAATATCTTCTAATTTTGCAGCACTTTTACCAATACTATAAATTGGCTCATAAGCTAATATTAGTTTATCATATTGTAAATCTATTTTATTTAGTTGTTTGTTTAAAAAATCTATGCTTTTATTTTGTTCGTAAGTAGAGTAATCTTCTCCTATGCAATAAATAATTTTTAAATCATTTTCAGCGCAAAATTCAAATTTTTTTGCTAGAAATTCATCTGTTTCGCCTAAATTTCTTCTTTCACAATGTCCTAAAATAATTGTTTTAATTCCAAATTCTAGCAAATGATCTAGTCCAATTTCTCCAGTAAAAGCTCCACTATGAGTTGGATATATATTTTGGGCAGCTTGAATGAAACTAAATTCACTATCAATAAATGAAGTTGCACTTGGAGCGACAATTACTTCAAGATTAGTAAAATCACTAAATCTTAAATAAGCATTAAGTTTTTTAGCGTATTCAGCAAAACCTTTTCTAGTATGATTACATTTAAAATTTGCGGCAATTATCATTAATATTCTTCCTTTAATATAAGTGGTTTTATAGCAGGTAATTCCTTACCTTCAATTAGTTCTAAACTAGCACCACCGCCAGTAGAGATAAAACTAAAATCATCAGCATCTCCTGCACGATTAATAACATCAGCAGTGTCTCCACCACCAGCAACGCTAGTAGCATAAGAATCGCTTATATAATGGCTCATTTTAAAGCTACCTTTTGAGAATTTATCAAACTCAAATACCCCCATAGGTCCATTCCACCATATAGTTTGAGCATCACTTAAAATTTCTTTAAATAAAATTGAGCTAGCAGGTCCAATATCAAGCCCCATCCAACCATTTGGTATTTCTTGAACGCTTACTTTCTTTACTACACTATCATTTGAAAAGCTTTGTGCAGCAAGAACATCAACAGGTAAATATAACTTAACGCCTAGTTCTTTTGCAGTTTGCATAATTTGTTTAGCATCTTCAATTAGTTCTTCTTCTACAATTGAATTTCCTATATTTAATCCGTTTGCTTTAAGGAAAGTAAAAGCCATTCCGCCACCAATTATTATCTTATCAACTTTAGGAAGTAGATTGTGTAAAGCTTGTAATTTTCCACTAACTTTACTACCACCAACAACAGCAACAAAAGGTCTAGCAGGAGATTTTAATAAATCTTGTGCGAAATTAAATTCTTTTTGCAATAAAAACCCAGCGCAAATTTCTTTTGCAAATCTAGTAATTGCTTCTACACTTGAATGTGCTCTATGGCAAACCCCAAAAGCATCATTACAATACACATCACACATTGAAGCTAAATTCTTAGCCAAATCTTCATCGTTTTTTGTTTCACCTTTTATAAATCTTAAATTCTCTAGTAATAAAATTTCACCTTTTTTTAAGTTTTTAGCTTTATTTTGAGCGTCTTCTCCGATTATATCGTTTGCCATTATAACTTCAGTTCCAAGAAGTTTTGATAATCTTTTTGCAACTGGCTTTAAAGAATATTTATCACTTATTTCTTTTGGTCTACCCAAATGACTTGCAAGAATCACTCTAGCATCATTGTCAAGGCAATATTTAATAGTTGGAATTGCAGATTTTATTCTTCTATCATCACTAATGTTTCCAAATTCATCTTGTGGGACATTAAAATCACATCTAATAAAAACACACTTATTTACTAAATCTACATCTTTTATGGAAATTAAAGGCATATTATTTCTCCTTGCTAATATATTGAGCTAATCTATTTAATTGATATGAATATCCGTATTCATTATCATACCAAGCTAGAACTTTTACAAAATCTTCATCAATTATTTGAGTTAAATCAGGGACAAATATACATCCATAAGTGCTAGTGCAAAAATCACTTGAAACGCAGCAATCGTAATCAATTGCTAGAATTTCATTCATTGTTTTACTTGCTTTTATAAAAGTTTCATTTATTTCATCTTTTGTAGTTTTTTTATCTAACAATAAAGTTAAATCAAGCATTGATACATTTGCTAAGCTAGTTCTAACACTTTGACCATCAACTTTACCTAAAAGGTTAGGTATAACTTTACCTATTGATTTTGCTGCACCTGTGCTTGATGGGACTAGATTTAGTGCTGCTGCGCGACCCCTTCTAATGTCTTTAGGGCATTTTGTATCACATAGTTCTTGAGTTGCTGTATATGCGTGAATTGTATTCATTAAAGCTTTTTTAATACCGAAATTTTCATCTAAAACTTTTGCCATTGGTGCAAGGCAGTTTGTTGTGCAACTTGCATTTGAAATAATAGCTTCGCCATTATATTTAGTATGATTTACATCCATTACAAACATAGGTGTATTATCTTTTGGTGGTGCTGACATAATTACTTGTTTAATACCATTATCTAAATATGCTTTAGTTTTTTCTTGTGTTAAAAATGCTCCCGTGCATTCAAAAACTAAACTAGCTCCATATTTAGCAAAATCAATATTTTCAATTTCTCTACTTCTAATTATTTGAATTCTTTTATTTCCTACTATTAAAATATCTTCTCCATCATTGTCAATTTCTTGATTGAAATTCCCATGAACACTATCGTATTTTAGAAGGTATTTAATACTTTTCATATCCCACGAGCAATTTATTGCTACTAAATTCATTTTGTTTTCATTAATAATTATTCTACTAAGACATCTACCAATCCTACCAAATCCATTAATCGCTACATTTACTCCCATTTTTAACCCTTTATTTAAAATATTTGAGATAATACTAATAAAAAAAGGTTAAGAGATTTTGAAAATAGCAATTTTTGGTGGTAGTTTTGACCCAGTTCATTTAGGTCATGAAAAAGTAGTAAAAGCAGCTTTAGATACATTAGATATTGATAAATTAATAATATTGCCAACATATATTAGTTTATTTAAAAATAATTTTAATGCTAGTCCAGAACTTAGATTAAAATGGCTAAAGAGCGTGTTTGTTGAAAGTGATAAATTATTAATAAGTGATTATGAAATATCTCAAAATGAGCCAGTTCCCAGTTTTAAGAGTGTTATGTATTTTAAAAATTTACTAAATTCTAGCTTAATTTATTTTATAATAGGGGCTGATCATTTAAAAACTTTACATAAATGGCATAATTTTGATGAATTATCTAAAAATGTCGTTTTTGTTATAGCTAGTAGGGATAATATTTTTATACCAGATAATTATTTAAGACTTGAAATAAATGAAGATATTTCTTCAAGTTTTATAAGAAATAATTTGATTTTGGAAAAAGTAAATCCTAAAATTAAAGATGAGGTAAAAGAATTTTATAAAGGAAAGTAATGAATAGAAATGAAGATATTATTAAGCTTTTAGATGAAAAAAAAGCAGAGAATGTTGAGTTGATTAATATTAAAGGAAGTGAATATTTTGTAGATGAAGTAATTATTGCAACTATGATTTCTACTAAACAATCTTTTGCAATAATTGAAGATATTAAAGAATTGTTAAAAAAACATAATAGTAAAGTTTATTATGAAGAATGCACTGATGATTGGAGTGTTCTTGATTTAGGAGATTGTTTAATTCATTTAATGAGCCCTGCTTATAGAGATAGATATCAGATTGAAAAATTCTTACTTGAGTTTAAGCGTTAAAAATTTTTTTGTAGTATCGCGTTTATCAATTAAGGAGAAATCATTATGGCTAAAAGAATTTTAATTAAGTTTTCAGGTGAAGCTTTGGCTGGAAAGCAAGGCTTTGGAATAGATACTCATATTTTAAAGTTTATTGCAGGACAAATTAAACAATTAGTAGATGCTGGGACTCAAGTAGGAATTGTTATCGGTGGCGGTAATATTATTCGTGGAGTTAGTGCTGCTAAAGATGGGATAATTAAGCGTGTTAGTGGCGATCATATGGGAATGTTATCTACCGTGATAAACTCAATTGCTATGCAAGAAGCGTTAGAAGGTTGTGGAATTAGTGTAAGAGTTCAGAGTGCTATTCAAATGGAAGCTTTTTGCGAAACTTATATTATGAGAAGAGCGCAAAGACATTTAGAAAAAGGTAGAGTTGTAATTTTTGCAGCAGGAACAGGTAATCCATTTTTTACTACCGATACTGCAGCAGTTTTAAGAGCTATTGAAATTAATGCTGAAATGATTATTAAAGCAACAAAAGTTAATGGTGTATATGATAAAGACCCTATGAAATTTGAAGATGCAAAAAGATATAATGAATTAAGTTACGAACTTGCTATGGGCGATGATATTAAGGTAATGGATGATACAGCAATAGCACTTGCTAAGGATAATAAATTACCAATAGTAGTTTGCAATATGTTTGAAGAAGGTAATATTTTAAAAATTATTAAAGATGATTTTAGCAATTGCTCAATCGTAAAAAATTAATTAAAAGGAATAAAATGAGAACTGAACAAGTAGCAGCAAAAGCATTAGAAAAAGTAGGAAATGATAGATATATTCTATCTTTAATAGTAGCTAAAAGAGCTAGAGAATTAAGCGATGGTGCTGAACCTTTAGTAAAGGTTGAAAAAGGAAAAATGAAATTTACTGATATAGCAATGTTAGAAGTTGCTGAAGAAAAAATTATATTTGATGGTGTAATAAACGAATAAAAAAATGAAAAATATTCTAAGTTTTGAAACATTATTAGAAGACATTAAGCATTGTAATGATTTAAATAAAGCACGGGAATTATTGTATTCACTTTTTTCAAGCACTCCTATGCTTGAAAAAGCTTTAGATTTTTGTATAAAATCACATGAAGGACAATTTAGAAAAAGTGGAGAACCTTATTCTATTCATCCTATTTTAGTTGCGTGTTTTGTAGCTTTCTTTTCAAAAGATGAAAGTATGATTTTAGCAGCACTTTTGCACGATGTTGTAGAAGATACCGAATGCACTCAGGAAGAACTTGTAAAAATGTTCGGACATTCTGTGGGTATTTTAGTTGAAGGTATGACTAAAATAGTTGAGATTAGGGGAGATAATTTAGCTAGTTCAGAATCAAACGAAAAACTTAGAAAATCAGCAATGACTTTTAGAAATATGCTAATGGTTAGCATTGAAGATAGTAGGGTATTGCTTGTTAAATTATGTGATAGATTGCATAATATGCTAACTCTTGATGCGTTAAGAGAAGCAAAACAAAAAAGAATAGCTGAAGAAACTCTAATGGTATATGCACCAATTGCACATAGGCTAGGAATTTCTAGTATTAAAAATTACTTAGAAGATTTAAGTTTTAAATATTTAATGCCAGTAGAATTTAAAGAAATAGCAGATTATTTAAAGGCAAATAATGTGCAATTACAATTAACATTAAATGATTTTATTGAAAAAATAATTAATTTAATGCGTGATAATGGATATATTGAAGATGTAGATTTTAAAATAGAAAAAAGAATAAAACATGTATATTCTATTTTTTTAAAAATGCAAAGAAAAGGCGTTAGTATTGAAGAAGTGCTTGATTTATTGGGTATTAGAATTTTAGTAAAAGATGTTAAAGATTGTTATATAGTTTTAGGGCTTTTACATGTGCATTTCAATCCACTTGCTTCAAGATTTAAAGACTATATTGCCTTACCTAAGCAAAATGGTTACCAAACAATCCATACTACTTTATTTGACGCGCAATCAATAATAGAAGCACAAATTAGAACATATAAAATGCACGAAACTGCAGAACTTGGAATTGCAGCACATTGGAAATATAAAAATGATAAAGAAGACTATAAAGCTGATTGGGTAAATGATATAGCAACCAATAGTTCTTTAGAAGAAAAAGACAATGATTTAGCATTTTATGAATACGCAAAAGATAGTTTATATGTTGAAGATATTGCGGTTTATTCTCCAAAAGGAGAGATTTTTACATTACCTAGAGGTTCGACTGCTCTTGATTTTGCTTTTGAAGTTCATTCACAAATTGGTCTTAAAGCAAGTCATGCTTATATAAACAGAGTAAAATCTCCATTGCTTACAAGTCTTAAAAATGGGGATATTGTAAGAATTGAGATAGATGATAACGCAAAACCAAGATGCTCTTGGCTTGATAGTGTAGTTACTGCTAGAGCCAAAGCTATGATTAAATCACATTGCAAGCAAAGAATTTCAAGTATAGACCAAAAAGCTGGGTTAAGAATTTTGCAAACTATTTTTAGTGCTGATGAAGACAAAATAAATACTTGGATTGCAAATGAAAAACTATCAAAAAATGTTAAAAAATGCACTACAGATAATATTACTTTAAGTAAGGTTATAGATAGTCTTAAAAAATATTCAAAAAGAATTTGGCTAGTTAAAAATTATGATTTAAAAAAACAAAGAATAGAAAATCTTGTTGTATATTCAAACTACAAAATAAATAATGTGGATTTTGATTATTGTTGTAACCCAAAAAGAGGTGATGATATAGTTGCTTTTAAACATAATCATTCTGTTACAATTCATAATAAATTATGTGAAAGAGCAAGTAAATTAATGGAAGATTCTAAAGAAGAAATGGTGCTAATTAAATGGTCTAAGCATGCTCCTAAAAATTATAAAATGATTTTTTCTTTAGAGAATAAAAAAGGCACATTATTAGCATTATTAACAGAATTACTAAAACTACAAATCAATGTTAATAGTATTAATATTACAAAAAATGCTGATAGTTTATTGGAGTATTTTGAAATAGTTTTTGAAGTACCTGATAATCAAAATATAGAAATAGCAAAAGAAAAAATCAAAACAAAATGTAAAATCTATGAGTTTATATCATTAAAAGACGCTTATAGTGAATAAAGGATAAAGATGAATTTGAATGAAATTTATAATGATTTAGAACGCGGTGTATCAGAATTTATTGATTTAGAAAAAATTAAGAATTTGATTAAAAATTACTATGAAAAGGGCGAAGTATTTTATGTAAAAGCTGGGTTTGATCCAACTGCACCTGATTTACATTTAGGTCATAGTGTTATTTTAAACAAAATGAGATTTTTACAAAATCATGGTGCTATAGTTCAATTCCTAATAGGAGATTTCACTGCTCAAATAGGTGATCCAACAGGTAAAAGTGCTACTAGAAAACAATTAAGCAAGGAAGAAGTTTTAAAAAATGCAAAAACTTATGAAGAGCAAGTTTTTAAAATTTTAGATAAAGAAAAAACTGAATTAAAATTTAATTCAACTTGGCTTAATGCTTTAGGAGCAGTTGGCATAGTTGAACTTACATCAACTTTTAGTGTAGCTAGAATGCTTGAGAGAGATGATTTTACGAAAAGATTTAAAGAACAAAGCCCTATATCAATTAGCGAATTTTTATACCCACTTTTACAAGGTTATGATAGCGTTGCATTAAAATGCGATATTGAAATGGGTGGAACTGACCAAAAATTTAATTTATTAATGGGAAGAACATTACAAAGAACTTATAATACAGGTAAAGAACAAGGTATTATAATGTTACCACTTTTAGTAGGTCTTGATGGTGTTAATAAAATGAGTAAAAGTTTGGGTAATTATATCGGAGTTAGTGAAGAACCAAATTCTATGTATGCAAAATTACTTAGTATAAGTGATGAATTAATGAAGGAATATTACAATCTTTTAAGTTTTAAGACAACAAAAGAAATTAATGATATTTTTGACAATATTAAAAACAATACTCTACATCCAAAGGTTGCTAAAGAAAATTTGGCTTTAGAAATAGTTGAGAGATTTTGGGGTAAAGATTTAGCAATTAATGCGAAAAATGAGTTTGATAATATTCATAGTAAAAATGAAATTCCAAGTGATATTGCGGAGTTTAATTTTAATGAAGAACAATGGATTATAAAACTAATGCAAGATACTAATTTGGCAAGTTCAGGCAGTGAAGCAAGAAGAGCTATAAAAGCTAATTCTGTAAGTGTTAATGGAGAAAAAATTAGCGATGAACAACTAAAATTAAGCAATGGTGAATTTATAATTCAAGTTGGAAAAAGAAAATTTGCAAAAGTAATAATAAAAGGATAATAATGAGCTTACCAGAATTAAAAATAAGAAATTTTACATTAAAAGTGCCGGTATTTCAAGGAGGTATGGGACTTGGAATAAGTTGGGATAAATTAGCTGGTAATGTTAGTTTAAATGGAGCTTTAGGTATTATTAGTTCGGTTGGAACTGGGTTTTATGAAAATAGAGCACATATTAACAAAGAGCTAAATGGCAAACCTTATGGAAGTGAGAATTTTTATTCTACAAAAGGACTTAATGCTGTAATTACTAATGCTAGAAAAATCTGCAATGACTCACCATTAGGCTGTAATATAATGCATGCGTCAAATGAATATGAAAGAATAGTAAAAGACGCTTGCAATGTCGGTTTTAATGCAATTATTAGTGGTGCAGGATTACCTACAAATTTGCCAGAATTTACTAAAGACTTTCCTGATGTTGCATTAATTCCTATTGTATCATCAGCAAAAGCACTTAAAATAATTTGTAAAAGATGGACTCAAAGATACGATAGATTACCTGATGCAGTTGTTCTTGAAGGGCCTTTAAGTGGTGGTCATCAAGGATTTACATACGAGCAATGTATAGACCCAAATTATCAATTAGAAAAATTAATTCCTGAAGTAAGAGCTGAACTTAATGAATGGGGAGATAATATTCCTTTAATTGCAGCTGGTGGAATTTGGAATAAAAATGACATTTTAAATGCTATTAGTTTAGGTGCAAATGGGGTTCAAATGGGAACAAGATTTATAGGAACTTATGAATGTGATGCTGCACTTGAATTTAAACAAGTATTATTAGATGCTAAAAAAGAAGATATAGAATTGCTAAAAAGTCCTGTTGGCTATCCTGCTCGTGGTATTAGAACAAACCTTCAAAAAATGATAGAAGAAGGCACTGCTCCTAAAATTTCTTGTATAGCAAATTGTGTTGCACCATGTGAGCGTGGTAGGGGTGCTAAAAAGGTAGGATATTGTATTGCCGAAAGACTTTATGATGCTTATAGTGGAAAAAAGGAAAGTGGATTATTTTTTACAGGTGCTAATGGATATAGATTAAATAAGTTAATTAGTGTTAAAGAGTTGATTGAAAAATTAGTTAATGGTGAAGATGAATAAAATCTTACTATTATTACTAAGCGTTGTTTTGTTTGCTAGTAGTTTAAATGAAGAATTTGTTAATTTTGATAAGAGTTTTTTATTATCTAGCAAAACAGAACAATTAGCAATTCATCAGAGATTAAAAACTATATATATTAAAAGTATAATTTCTGATGATATTGATACCAAAAAAGAAGTTTTAAAAAGAATTATTTTAAGTTCAAAAACATTAAAACTTGATTCATCTACATATCAAAAAGAATTACAAGATTTAGGTATTAATCCTAATAAGATTTCATTTAATAATATAAATAATACTGATGCAAAAAAGACTAAAGATATAGCTAAAGAGCAAAAATCAATTAATACTCAAAATACCAAAACACAAAATACTAAAACTACAACAAATACTTTAAATTCTAAAAATATAAATAGTCAAAATAAGCCAGAAACAAAACAAGAAGAAGTAAAAAAAACTTATATAACTAAAATTAATAAGGCAAATAATACAATAGAAATATCATTAAAAGGAGATTTTGATAATAATATAAAAAGTATTATCTATAATACAAAAGAATTAAAAAATAAAATATTGGAATTTAATGCTGCTTTAGATATAGGAAAACAAAATTTCATAGATAAAAATTATGAAGTAAGTTTAGTTCAATTCAATCCGGAAAAAGTAAGATTTGTCTTAAGGTCAAAATCTGATTTGAAATTAGATTATAAGATTGATAATAATGTTTTACTCATTACTATAGATGGTAATTTGCAAGAGCAAAATAAGCAAGAAAATACTACTCAAATAAAAAAATCTTTAGTTGAAGATAAAAAAGAATTAGATAATAATACTAAAGTAAATAATAATGCAAAAAACGCTACTACTAACGATAAAAACAAACAAGAAAGTAATATAAATACGAAGCTAGATAGTAATGATAATGCTGCAAATAATATTGCAAATGATAAAAGCAAAAAACCTATAACAATTACAAAAGCCGTTAAAAAAGATAATGGGGTTTTATTGACTTTAAACAACTCTTTATCAAATGATGATATTAAAACTTTTAGCTATAACAACAATCAAATTTTAGAATTTGACGCAGTTTTAAATGGTGGTAGGAAAAATTATGATTTTAAAACATACTCTATTAGTGTTTTACAATTTAATCCTAAAAAGGTAAGAGTGGTTTTATACTCTAAGAATACTAAAAAAATATTTTTTAATATAAATAATAATTCTTTAGAAGTAAGCACTGATGAGATTAGTGAAAAAGTTGAAGTTGGATTTAAAAAATCAAATTTATTAATTACTTTAGACGCAGGTCATGGTGGAAAAGATGTAGGTGCAACTGCTTTTGGCAGATATGAGAAAAACATTACTCTATCAATAGTTCTAAAATTAGAAAAAGCTCTAAAAAACAAAGGGTATAAAGTATTTTTAACAAGAAAAAAAGATGTTTATATAAATCTAAGAGATAGAACTAAAATGGCAAATGATAAAAAAAGTGATTTATTTATAAGTATTCACGCAAATTCTATCGGGGATAAGACAAAATTTGATAAAATATATGGAATTGAGACATATTTTCTCTCTCCAGCTAGAAGCGAAAGAAGTAAAAACGCAGCTGCAATAGAAAATAAAAGTGATATTGAAGAGATGAATTATTTTTCTAAACAAACTTTTTTGAATTTTTTAAATAGAGAAAAAATTATTTCATCTAATAAGTTAGCTATTGATATACAAGGTGGTATTTTAAATAATATACCTAAGGGATATTTAAAGCGAGATGGTGGCGTAAAAGAAGCTCCTTTTTGGGTTTTAGTTGGTGCTTTAATGCCTGCTGTTTTGATTGAAGTTGGCTATATATCACATCCTATTGAAGGTAAAAATATCGCAGATAGTGCTTATCAGGATTATTTGGTAAATGGTATTGTAAATGGAATTGAGAGTTATTTTGTTAAAAACAAATAAGGAAGTTTTATGAAAAAGGCGAATTGGATTTTAAAAAATGATGAGATTTTTTCTTTAGATTTTGATGATTTTTATTACAACATAAAAGAACCTTTAAAAGAAAGAAATGGAATTTATATAGATAATGCTTTTAGTAACGCATTTAATAAATTAACTATTTTAGAACTTGGTTTTGGATTGGGTTTAAATTTCTTTTTAAGTGCAAAAAGAGCTATTGATTTAGGCATAAAACTCCATTATGTAGCGATTGAAAATTATTACCAAAGTATTGATGATATAAGATATTTTTGTAATAAATTTGGTATAGAGTTAAATAATAATTTTATTAATGATTACCCACCTTGTAAAGATGGAATTTATAGAATAGAATTTGATGGTGTTGTTCTTGACTTAGTATTTCAAGATGTAAATATTGCTTTAAAAGATTTAGATTTTTTAGCTGATGTTGTATATGCTGATGGTTTTTCTCCTAATAAAAATAAAGAAATGTTTTCTAAAGAGACTTTAAAATATGTCAAAAAGCTATTAAAATTAACTGGTAAATTGGTTAGTTATAGTTCAAATTCTGATTTTAAAAAATCTTTAATTGAATTAGGATTTGAAATACACGATATTAATTTGGGAATAAAAAGAGAAAGCACTCTTGCTATATTAAAACATAAAGATTTGCAAGATGATATAGAAGGATATTTTCATAAAAATTATTTAGAAGTTAATAATATAGCAATTATTGGTGGTGGTATTGCAGGCGCTACAATAGCTTATGAACTATCAAAGTTAGGTAAAACTATTAGTGTATTTGAGCAAAGCCATACTTTAGCAAACGAAGGAAGTGGAAATAAAATAGGGTTATTAACAGCATTAATTCAAAATCCATCAAGTTTGTTAGGAGAATTTAGTCAGTTTTCGTTTTGGCATAGCTCAAAATTTTATAAAAAATTAGGCTATAACCTAGAAGGGATATTAGAGCACGCATATACTGATGAATTAAGAGAAAGATTTAAACTACAAAAGGATAATCCATTAATTAAATTACATTTTGATTTTGCATATTTAAAAGATGGTGGGACATTAGAACCCTGTAAATTAGTTCCTAAAATTTTTGCAAAATCTAATACTAGGATATTTTTAAATTATAAACTAAATAGTTTTAGAGAATTTTATGATAGAGTTGAGCTTGATTTTGATAATAAGACTATGATTTTTGATGCTGTAATATTTGCTAGTGGTGCATATTCTAAAGAAATCTTTAGTAATTTACCATTATCAGTAGTAAGAGGTCAGGCAACTTGGCTAAAAAACAAAATTAAATATAAGCACCCAATTAGCTCAAAAGCTTATATAACTGGAGCAAAAGATGGGATTATTTTATTAGGTGCTACTTATGATAGAAACTTAATTGCTGAAGCAAGTAGAGAGTATGATGATATTAATATAAATAATTTTAAAGAAATTTTTAAAGCTGATTTTAGTGATTTGGTAATAGGTAATAGGGTTGGTTATAGAAGTTATTCTTCAGATAGATTTCCTATTGTTGGAGCTTATTTTAATGAAGAAAAATATAAAAATCTTTATAAATCTTTACAATTTGATAAACATAAACCGCAAGTAAATTCTCCAAGAAGTAGGATTTTTATAAATACAGCTCATGGTTCAAGGGGTTTATCTAGTGCGATAACATCTGCAAGATTAATTGCTAGTTATTTTAACAACACACCTAGTGGAATGTTTAAAAGATACGAACACGCACTTCATCCTGCTAGATTTTTAATAAGGGATTTAAAAAAAGGCTTAGTTAAAGATTAGGAATTTAAATTTCTAATTTTGCTATTAAAAACTAATAACAATTCAATATTAATTTCTTTAAAAAAGCGTAATTTTTATATTTTAGTATTAAAAATATATATTGATTTAGCACAAACTTAATTATATTTTTTATTTAAAACTAGTGCGAAAAAATACCAAATAATTATTTAAAAATGTTAAAGTTAGGGCTATTAAATTATCAGGATTTGTATTGAAAAAGATTGTATTTTTATTAATTAGTGCTTTTGTTTTTTCAAAGGAATTAAGTGATGAAAAGGTATTTAAATTAGCCGAGACAATTAGCGGAAGAAATGTTGAGTGTAACGGACATGATTATTTTGTAAATTTAAATAATTATATAGATGAGCTAAATAAAGCTTATAATGATAAAAATATTTATCAAAATCCTATAAAAGATTATGATAAATATTATGATTATTTTCAATATTGGGCTTATCAAAGCATTGGCAATAAAAGATTATTTGATGAGTTTAATAATGAAATAAATAATTTTTGTAGCAATAACAAGGAGCATTTTATAAAGCTTTCTTCTAAAAATTATCAAAAATCTTGTGAGAATTTTACTCAAAGGCTAGGAATGAGGGCTTTTGGCTCTATTAATAAATTTATTAAGCTTGATGATATTTATATTGAATTTTTAAAGATAGAAAATCCAGAAGATAGCATTGCATATCTTAACGAAATTAGCCCAAATTATTATCAGTTAGATTTTTTATTAAAAATAGCTTTATTAGCTAAAAAAGATATGAAAATAATAGAGTTTTTAGCTAAAAATAATACAAATATTAATTCAGGTTATGAGAGTGCGATTTTTTATGCACTTGATTATTATGAAGCATTAGAATATTTATTAGAAAACAAAGCTAATGTTAATTATGTAAATGCTCTTGGTAAAAGTGCGATTTTTTATGCAGTTGAAATCAGTGATATTAAAACTATAAAATTACTTATAAAATATGGGGCTAATCTTAATTTACAACAAATTGATAGTGAAGAAGAGCTAAAAACAAATCTTCCTTATTATATTTCTTTTTGCTCTTACATTCATCCTGCAAAGACTTTAGTAATACACGCAGCGTCTTTAGCGAATTTAAATACCTTAAAATTGCTTATAGAAAATAAGGCTGATTATACGATAAGCGATAATTTTGGATTAAATGCACTAGATTATGCGATGATTTATAACAATAAAGAAAATATTGAGTATTTAAAAAAATTAGGATTAAAGGAGAAAGAACAATGAAAACAGCGTTTGTAACAGGTGCTAGTAGTGGTTTTGGAAAAGCGACTGCTAAAAGACTTTTAAAGAATAATTATAAAGTAGTAGTTCTTGCAAGACGCAAGGAAAAATTATTAGAATTTGAAAATGAATTTAAAAATAATGTATATATAGCAGAAGCTGATGTAAGAGATATAAATGCTTTAAAAAATGTTGTAAATAATTTGCCTAATGATTTTAATAAAATTGATGTTTTAGTTAATTCAGCAGGATTAGCATTAGGTTTAGGAGAGTTTTATAAATTAGATTTAGCAGATATTGAAACTATGGTTGATACTAATATAAAAGGGCTTTTATATGTAACTCATTTGATTTTACCAAGAATGCTTGAAAACGGCGGACACATATTTAATTTTGGTTCAGTTGCTGCTAATAATCCTTATTTTGGTGGTAATGTATATGCAGGAACTAAAGCTTTTGTAGGTCAATTTAGTCACGCATTAAGAAATGATGTAAGAAAAAATAATATAAAAATTACTGATATTGCACCAGGATTATGTAAGACAGAATTTAGCGAAGTGCGTTTTAAAGGCGATAAAATTGCAGCTGATAAAGTTTATGAAAATACAAAATACCTTGATGCAGAAGATATTGCTGATGCAGTTATTAGTATTATTAATTTAAAAGACCATGTAAATATAAATAGAATAGAACTAATGCCTGTTACTCAAACTTGGGCAGGTTTTCACATACAAAAGGATAATGAATGAAATATTTAAAAATAGAAGGTAATGCAAAATTAAGCGGTAGCGTAGAAATTAGTGGAGCTAAAAATGCAGCTTTACCATTACTTGCTGCTGCTTTACTTATTAAAGGAAAATGCACTTTAACAAATCTTCCTTTAGTATCAGATATTAAGACTATGTTAAGATTGCTTGAGAATTTAGGAGCTACATATGAACTAAATAATCATAGCGTTACAATTGATACAAGCAATGTATTTAATACAAAAGCACTTTATGATATTGTTCGCAAAATGCGTGCTAGCATATTGGTTTTAGGACCTTTGCTTAGTAGATTTAAAATTTGCGAAGTATCTTTACCAGGTGGCTGTGCTATAGGACAACGCCCAATTGATATGCACTTAAGTGCTTTAGAGAAAATGGGTGCTAATATTGAATTAGTTGATGGCTATGTAAAAGCTAGTGGAGAGTTGGTTGGAGCTAAAATACATTTTGATAAAATTTCTGTTGGTGCTACTGAAAATACAATTTTAGCAGCAGTTTATGCTAAAGGTGTAACTACTATAATAAATGCAGCTTGTGAGCCTGAAATCGTTAATTTATGCGAGTTTTTAGTAAAAGCAGGTGTTAATATAAAAGGTATAGGGACAAATACTATTGAAATCACAGGAGTAACCAAATTAAATACTGATTTTACTTGCGAGATTATTCCTGATAGAATTGAAGCAGGAACATATCTTTGTGCAGGTGCTATTACAAAATCAAATATAGAAGTTAAAAATATAATTCCAGAGCATTTGGGTGCATTATTATCAAAATTTGATGAAATGGGGATTAAATACGAAACTTTAAAAAATAGTATTAAAGTATATTCAAGCGATTATAAAGCGGCAAATATCAAAACTAGCGAATATCCAGGCTTTCCTACCGATATGCAAGCTCAATTTATGGCTTTATGTCTTAAGGCAAATGGAGAAAGTATTATTGATGAAAGATTATTTGAAAATCGTTTTATGCATGTAAGTGAGCTAAATCGTATGGGTGCAAATATCAAGCTAAATGGACATATTGCCAATGTTAAGACTTCTAATTTACAAGGTACTGAAGTGATGGCAACTGATTTAAGAGCTAGTTCGGCATTAATTTTAGCTGCACTTGCTGCAAATGGGACTACTAATATTCATAGAATTTATCATTTAGAGCGTGGATATGAGAATTTGTGCGAGAAATTAAGTAAATTAGGTGCGAAATTAGTTGAATTAAAGGAAGAAGAATGACAATTAATGAAGCGTTAGAAAATATAAAATCACTTAATCACACTCAAAGCACCGAAATTATTAATTTATTTGATGCAAAAGGAAGAGTTTTAGCGAATGATTTTTATGCTAAATGCAATGCTCCTTTATTTACAAATTCTGCAATGGATGGCTATGCTTTAAAGGCTAGTGAGTTTAAAAATGGTCTTAAAGTTTTAAAGACTATTTTTGCAGGAGATATGAATGAATGCGAGATTAAAAGTGGCGAATGTGTAAAGATTATGACAGGTGCAAGAGTGCCAAAGGGTGCTGATAGTGTTTTAATGGTTGAAAACTCTATTATTAAAGATGATTTAATGTATGCTACAAGTGATAATTTAAAAGTAGGTGAAGCTATAAGATATGAAGGCGAAGAATACAAAAAAGGCGAATTAATTATCAAAAAAGGCGTAATTACTGATGAAATTATTATGATTTTAGCTAGTAATGGAGTTTTTAATATTGAAGTTATTAAAGAAATAAAAGTTGGTATTTTTGCAAGTGGTCTTGAGATTATTGAGCCTTATTCAAATGGATTTGGTGTTTATAATTCTAATGCTTATGGAATTTATTCTGCTTTTAAGAGTTTTTCTAAACCTTATTATTTAGGGGTTTTAAAAGATGAATATGAGTTTGTTTTAAATTCTTTAAAAGGTGCTTTAGATAATTTTGATTTAGTTGTAAGTATCGGAGCTGCAAGTGTAGGTGATGCTGACTTTATCAAAAAAGCTTTAGATGAGCTAGGTTTTAAGCCTATTTTTACTAAGGTAAAAATGAAACCTGCAGGTCCTGTTAGCTTATATTTTAAAGATAATAAATATATTTTGGTTTTACCGGGTAATCCTATGAGCGCTTATATTGGGGCTTTAATTTATGCAAGAGCTTTAATTTATAAAATGCAAGGAATTGTATATGAAAAGCCAAGTTTTTTATATCCTATATCAATGGATTTAAAAATTAAAAATAATAAAGAAAATGTAGTTATTGGAAATATTATAAATGATACTTTTGTTCCGTTTAATAGTGCAAAACTTAGTAGCGGACAAATTACTCCATTAAACAAATGCACTCATTACATAATTTGTCCTATTAATTGTGATATTAAACAAAACGATAAAGTAAGAGTTTATGAACAAAGTATTTAGTTTATTTGTATTAAGTGGGGTTTTGTTTGCTAATAATTTAAGCGATGAATTATTAAAACATTGGAAAAAACAAGATGAATTTTTAGAAATAAAAAGTCTTAGTTTTAATCCTAATATTAATAATTGCAAAATTATTACATATCCAAATCTTAGCAAACAAGGATTTTTTAAAGCAAATTGCAATGATAAAGATATGCAAATATCTTTTAAATTACAAGCTCTTACTAAGGTTTATATTTTAAAAAAAGATGTCTTAAAGGATGAAGAAATAGGGCTATTTGATTTAAAAAGTGAAAAAATTGATTTTTCAAAATTACCTTATAATGCTTTAAGAACACTTGATAATAGTATTAAGTTTAAAAGCAAAGTAAGAGCAGGTAGTATTATAAAAACCTCTATGCTAATGCCAAATTATTTAATCAATAAAGATGATGGTGTAGTTGGTATTTTAGATGATGGAGATTTGAGTGTGTTTGTTGATTTAATAGCCTTGCAAAGTGGAGTAAAAGGTCAAAGAATTCGCCTTAAAAACACTCAAGGACACAATCTAACTGGCGAAATAATTAATGAAAAACAGGTCTTAATAAAATGAGATTTTTAGTAGCGATTAATGGAGCTAGTGGAGTTAATTTGGCTTTAAAACTAGCTAAGGTATTAAGCAAAGAAAATGAAGTGTATTTGATCCTTAGTAAAGGTGCTTTAAAGGTTTTAAAAGAAGAAAATAATAAAAAATTAAAAAAATACATTAAAAATACAAATATTACTCTTTTAAAAAATGATGATTTAGCTGCACCTGTATCAAGTGGAAGCTTTAAGCTTGATGCGGCGTTTTATTATGCTAGTAGTGATTTTTTAGCAAAGGCTAGTTATGGTTTTAGTGATACTTTAATTCTAAGAAGTTTTGCCGTAAATCTTAAAGAAAATAGAAAAATCATAATAGCTCCAAGAGAAATGCCATTAAATGAATTAATGCTTAAAAATATTTTAAAATTAAATAAATTAGGCTGTATAATAGCCCCTGCAATTTACGCTAAATATTCTAAGAGTTCTTTTAAAGAATTTGTAATAGGTAAATGGTGTGATTTGCTTGGAGTTGAATATAAAAAATTTAAAAGATGGAAAAGCGAATGAAAAAAGCAATTTATCCAGGCACATTTGATCCGATAACAAATGGGCATTTAGATGTAATAAAAAGGGCTTTAAAAATTTTTGATAAATTAATAATAGCAGTTGCTAAAAATGATAAAAAAAAGCCTGATTATGATTTAGAAACTAGGATTAATTTAGTAAAAAATGCAACAAGTGGATTGAATGTAGAAGTAATAGGGTTTGATAATTTATTAGTAGATTTTGCAAAAGAGCAAAAAATATATACTATTGTAAGGGGTTTAAGGGCTGTGAGTGATTTTGAATACGAGCTACAAATGCACTATGCAAATGCTGAATTAAACGAAGAGATAGACACTATTTATTTAATGCCAAGCCTTAAAAATGCCTTTATTTCAAGCTCAATTGTAAGAAGCATTAAAGCTCATGGTGGAGATATTTCAAAATTAGTTCCATCTAGTATTTTAAAGGATTTAAAATGAATTATTACGCTTTTGAAGGAATTGACACTCTAGGCAAAAGCACTCAAATTAAGCTTTTACAAGAATTACCAAATTCTTATTTTAAATTCCAGCCGATTTTTGTAAAAGAACCCGGCGAAACTACTTTAGGAATAAAATTAAGAGAATTGATTTTAAATGACGAAATGAGTAAAAAGGCTAGAATGTTTTTGTTTTTAGCTGATAGGGCTGAATTATTTTCAAAAATTGATTTTGCTAAAGAATTTATTATAGCTGATAGGAGTTTGTTTTCTCATTTAGCTTATGAAGTTGATAGTGATTACAAACAATTATTGGATTTTAATTTATTTGCAACTAATAATGTTTTACCTAATCATATAATATTTTTTAAAGGCAGTAAGGAATTATTAGAAAGTAGATTAAATAATAAAAGCCTTGATAAAATAGAGCAAAAAGGCGTAGAATATTTTTTAAAAGTTCAAGAAAATTATGAAGCGATTTTTAAGGCTTTAAATTTAAAAGTTTTTACAATAGATGCAAGTCTTAGTATAGATAAAATAAATACAATGATTAAGGAGTATATAAATGATACATGCAATTAAAGGAATGAATGATTTATTAGATGATGATGCGTTAATTTACGAAAAGATTATAAAAACTTGTGAAGAAGTAGCAAAAACTTATGGTTATAGCTATATTGAAGTGCCACATTTAGAAGTTACTCCGCTTTTTAAAAGAAGCGTAGGAGAAAGTAGCGATATAGTTGGTAAAGAAATGTATGAGTTTTTAGATAAAAGCGGGGATAGTGTATGTCTTAGACCTGAAGGAACTGCTGGGGTTGTAAGAGCTTTTATTGAACATAAGATGGATAAAGCTGGAGTTGTTAAAAGATGGTTTTATCACGGCTCAATGTTTCGCTATGAAAAACCACAAAGAGGTCGTTATAGAGAATTTCATCAATTTGGCTTAGAGTGTTTTAATATAGCTAATGTTTATGAAGACGCTAGTGTGATTATGATACTTGCTAAAATCTTTAAAAAACTTGATATTAATTATACTTTAAAAATCAATTCTTTAGGCTCGCCTGAATGCCTTCAAAACTATAGAAAAGCATTAAGAGAATATATTGCAAACATTGAAAATAGTTCTGGTTTTAAATTCTGTGCTGATTGTGCTAAAAGAACACAAACTAATGTTATTAGAGTATTAGATTGTAAAAACGATGAATGTGCTAAACACTTAATAAACGCTCCTAAATTAAGTGAGTTTTTAGACGATGAGAGTAGGGCTGATTTTATTAAATTACAAGAGATTTTAAAAGATAATGAGATTAGTTTTGTAATTGATGAAAGATTGGTTCGCGGGCTTGATTATTATTCAAAAACAGCATTTGAGTTTGAAAGTAGCGAAATAGGTGCAAAGGCTGCAATAGCTGGTGGTGGAAGATATGATTATTTGGTTGAGTATTTAGGCGGAGCTAAAAGCTATGGCGTTGGATTTGCTATGGGTGTTGAGCGTGTTATGGATATTTTAAGAAGTAAAAATATAGAGCAAAAATTACAAAATACTTATTTTTGTATATTAGATGAAGAATTATTGCCAATTGCTTATAAATTAGTTGATAATTTAAGAGAAAACGGAAAAACAATTAATCTAAATTACGAAGCAAAAAAATTAGCAAAACATTTAAATATAGCAAATAAACAAAACTATAAATACTTTATTGCAATTGGTAGTGATGAAGCTAGTAAAAATGAAGTATTTTTTAAAGATTTAGAAAGTGGCGAACAAAAAAGTATAAAATACGATGAATTAAAGGAAATTTTATGAATGATTATGGCATAGATATTTGGGGAGATGATAATTTTATCATTAAAAATGGCAAGGTATGTTTAAAATACGGAAGCGAACCTGCCATTATTGATATAGTAAATACTCTTTTAGATGATGGATATAAAGGTCCTATAATTTTAAGATTTAATCATTTGATTAAAAAACAAATAGAACAAATCTATATAAATTTTAATAATGCCATTAAAGAATTTGATTATCGTGGTAGTTTTAATGCTGTTTATCCACTAAAAGTCAATCAATTTCCTGGTTTTGTAAAAAGTCTTGTAAAACTTGGTAAAAATCTAAATTATGGTCTTGAAGCTGGTAGTAAAGGAGAATTATTATTAGCTATGGCTTATAACAATGAAAATGCTCCAATAACTGTTAATGGCTTTAAAGATAAAGAACTAATAACAATGGGCTTTATCGCTGCTGAAATGGGGCATAATATAACTTTAACTATTGAAGGTATTAATGAGCTTGAAGTAATTATCAAAACAGCAAAAGAGCGTTTTGGGATAAAACCAAAAATCGGTCTTAGAGTAAGGCTACATTCTTTAGGTAGTGGCACTTGGGCTAAAAGTGGTGGGATTAATTCAAAATTTGGTCTAACATCAACTGAATTAATAGAAGCAGTAGGACTTTTAAAAGAAAATGATTTATTAGATTGTTTTACTATGATACATTTTCATATAGGCTCACAAATTAATGAAATACATCCTTTAAAAAAAGCTTTAAGTGAAGCAGGAAATATTTATTTTGAATTACGCAAAATGGGTGCAAATAACCTTGAAAATATTGATATTGGTGGTGGTTTAGCAATTGAGTATTCACAATTTCAAAAGACTTCTCAAAGAAACTATACTTTAAGCGAATATGCAAATGATATTGTATTTATTCTAAAAACTCTTGCAGCACAAAAACAAGAAATAGAGCCAAATATTTATATAGAAAGTGGTCGTTTTGTAAGCGGTTCTCACGCAGTATTAGTAGCACCTGTTCTTGAACTATTTTCTCAAGAATATTCAGAAAGCAAAATGCAGTTAAAAGAAAAAAACCCACAATTAATAGATGAATTATGTGATTTATACAAAAATATAAAGCCAAGCAATGCAGTAGAATATATGCACGATAGTTATGATCATTTAGATAGTATTTTAACTTTATTTGACTTAGGATATGTAGATTTACAAGACCGCTCAAATGCTGAAATATTGGTTCATTTAATAGGTAAAAAAGCAGTTTCTATGCTAAGTCCAAAACATTTATTAAGAACTCAAAAAGAAGTTCAAGAAAGATATTTGGTCAATTTTTCAATGTTTCAAAGTTTGCCAGATTTTTGGGGCTTAGGGCAAGAATTTCCTATAATGCCACTTGATAGATTAGATACTCAACCAACAAGATCAGCTAGTATTTGGGATATAACTTGTGATAGTGATGGAGAAATATCGTTTGATGCTGCTAAGCGTCCTTTATTTTTACACGATGTTGATGTAGAGCAAGAAGATTATTTCTTAGGATTTTTCTTAGTTGGTGCTTATCAAGAAGTATTAGGAATGAAGCATAATTTATTTACCCATCCAACTCAAGTTAGTATTGATATTGATGATAAAGGTTATGAGATTGAAAGTATTATTGAAAGTCAATCAATTAGGGATATTTTAGAAGATTTAGACTACGATATTCGTGAAATTGATGAAAAAATTCAAGATAAAATAAATTCTTCGGAATTAATAAATGAAAAAACTAAAAAACATATTTTAGGTGAGCTTTTCATATTTATGCACGATAATGGATATTTAAAGAAAATTTAAAAGGAGAGAATATGCAATTTTCAGAAAAAATTAAAGGTTTGGAAGAATCAATAACTTTAGCAATTACAGCTAAGGCAAAATTACTAAAAGAGCAAGGTGTAAGAGTTATTAGTTTTAGTGCAGGAGAGCCTGACTTTGATACTCCGCAAGTTGTAAAAAATGCAGCTATTAAAGCGATAAATGATGGATGCGGAAAATACACTCCAGTATCTGGAACTACTGAAGTTTTAAAAGCAATTTGCACTAAGCTTAAAAAAGACCATAATTTAGATTATGAGATAAGTGAAGTAATAGCAAATGTTGGAGCTAAACATAGTTTATTTAATGCAATTCAAGCACTTGTTTGTGATGGTGATGAAGTAATAATCCCAGCTCCTTATTGGGTAACTTATCCAGAGCAAGTTAAGTATTCAGGTGGAGTTCCTGTGATTGTAACTCCTAAAAAAGATTTTAAAATCAGTGCTGATGAATTAAAAGCTGCAATTACACCTAAAACGAAAATATTAATATTAAATAATCCTAGTAATCCTAGTGGAGCTTTATATTCAAAAGATGAATTAATGGCATTAGCTAAAGTTTTAGAAGGCACTAGTATTGTTGTATTAGCTGATGAAATGTATGAAAAATTAGTTTATGATGGAGAATTTGTAGCGTTTGCAAGTTTAAGCGAAGATGCACTAAAACGCACGGTTACAATAAATGGACTTAGCAAATGTGCTGCAATGCCAGGATATAGATTTGGTTATAGTGCTAGTAAAAATAAAGAATTAAATAAATTAATGAAAAATCTTCAAGGTCAATGCACAAGTAATATTTGTAGCATAACTCAAGCTGCTGCAGTTCCTGCTTTAGTTGGAGAGATTGATAAAGATATTGAGATGATGAAAAAAGAATTCAAAAAAAGAAGAGATAAAGCTTGTGAAATGATTAATAGCATTAATGGGCTTAAATTAAGCGTAAAACCTAGCGGGGCGTTTTATTTATTTATTGATTGCTCTAGTATTAATCCTGATGATGTTGAGTTTTGTGCTAAGCTTTTAGATGATAAAAAAGTAGCTTGCGTGCCAGGAAGTGGATTTGGCATGAGTGGGTATTTTAGAATTTCTTATGCAACTTCAATGGAAAATATCATAGAAGGTATAGAAAAAATCGCAGAATTTGTAAAGGAATATAAGTGAGTAAAATCGCTATAAGTATTTTAAGTGGAGGGCTAGATAGCTGCGTTAGCACTGCTTGTGCTATAAATGAAGGCTATAAAGTAATAGCCCTTCATTTTAATTATAGTCAAAGAACAGAGCAAAGAGAATTGCAAGCTTTTAATGAAATTTGCAAGTTTTATAATATAGAAAAATTAGTTGTGGATATGGATTTTTTCAAACAAATTGGTGGCTCTAGTTTAACTGATATGAGTTTAGAAATTCCAAAAGATGAATTAGGTAAAAATGGTAAATTACCAAATACTTATGTGCCTTTTAGAAATGGGATTTTTTATAGTATTGCTGCTGCTGTTGCACAAAGATTTAATGCTAGTGCGATTTATACAGGCTTAGTTAGTGAGGATTCTAGTAATTATCCTGATACTACTTTAGATTTCGTTGAAAAAACCTCTTCGTTTATAAAAGAAGGTAGTGGAGAAGATATTAAAATAATTACTCCTTTAATCAAGCTAAAAAAATCAGAAATAGTAAAACTTGGAATGAGCCTAAAAGCACCTTTAGAGCTTAGTTATAGTTGTTATGATAGTAATAATTTAGCTTGTGGTAAATGTGAATCTTGCCAATTAAGACTAAAAGGCTTTAGCGAAGCTGGATTTAATGATTTGATAAAATATCAGTAAGATAAGATTTAAAATAAGAATTTAAAATTCTTATTTTAAATTCTATTAAAAGGAAAAGTTATGCTAAAGGTTATTTCTAAGATTGATGGATATATCATTTCTTATATGTCTTTTTTGATGTTTTTTAAATATTTGTCTGATTATATTGCTTCAAATGTTTCAATTCAAATTCTTTTATCATTTGTGTTTATGTATTTAATCAAACTAGCCTATCAACAATTTTTAAAAATAGAATATAAAAATATACAAAATAAAAATCAGATTTTTTCTATGTTTAAAATAGGCTTATTGCCAGCTATTTTATTATATTTTTTATGTGTGGATTTTTACGAAGCTTTTTTTACTAATTATATGAGCTTTTTGTTTATTAAATTTCCTATTGTTTTTTTAAATTCTTTTTTAAATATTTTATTTTTCGTAATTTTAATAATTATTTTAGCTTTTGTTTTGGGTTATATTAAATACTCTCAAGATAAAGATTTAGCTAATAATTTATGATAATAATTTTAAATAAGTTCTAAAATTTATGAACTTATTTATTAATTTTTATATTAAATTTGCGTCTTTTAATATCTCTTTTATTGCTTCTGCACTATCTTTGCTTTTTAGATTTATGATTAATATATCATCAATATTTACAGAGTATTTTTTACCTGCGTACTTTATTATGGTTTTTTTGAGATTTTCCTTACCAAGTTCTGTAAATAAATCTTCGTAATAATAGCTAGAAATCACCATATTAATACTATCTTGTATATAATCATTTTCGTTATTAACATTATCTCCTATGATTTTTAAACTTAAAGTAATTTTTTTAAGCCCGTTTGATTTTGAATACAAATCGGTCTCAAAATTATTAATTTCTATACTATTTGCAAATGCAAAAATACTAAAAAATATTAGCATTATTTTTTTCATAATTGTTCCTTATCGCAAAATTGATAAAATGTCTTTACCACTTGATTTGTCTTTGCCTTTAGTCTAAACAAATTCTCATACGATTTATCACTTCCATTAAAAATAATTTTAAAATTATTAGGATTTGAACTTCTTGATAATGCAACATATAGCTGACCTTGTGCAAAAATCCTATCGCATTTGCAAATTAACTTATCAATACTCATTCCTTGACTTTTATGTATAGTAATAGCATATGATAATTTTAGCGGGAATGCTTTTAATATAGCATCAGGCTTGGTATCAACTAAATTAGGATTAACCCTATAGCTAGCTGCTATTTCAGGGTCATTAAAGTATAAAAATTCTTTAGGGTAAACTGAATAAATCATTCTATTAGATTTAATCTTTAATTCCTGCTCACTTTTATCCCACGCAATTATTTCTCCTTGCATTCCATTATAATAATTATCAGAATTATAAGTAAAAATAACTTTAGCTCCAATTTTAAAAATAAATTCTTCTTCAATTGGTTGAGCTTTTAGCCATTGTTTAAATTCTTTTTCTTGTTCTTCATTTAATTCTGTATTTTTTTTAATACTTGAGTTAAAAACATATTCTTCATCATCAATTTTTTTAAGTTTAGCATTATTTATATTTTTTGCTTCTTCATTGGTGCCACAAATAATTGTATAATCATCATAATTATTTATATCATCTTGAATTTTATACTTTTTAAAATACTCTATGCAAGTATTAGTTATATTGCCAATCCTAATACTTCTTAGATTTTCATAAAATTCCTTATCTTCCATTCTGTGCTGGGTAATTAACTCAATCACCTTAAAATTACATTCATTCCAATATTTAGAGCAAAAAGCATAATTTCCATCGGATTTTACAGGTTCGAGTTGATAAAAATCTCCAACTATTAGTAATTTTATATTGCTATAACCAAAAAGCCTTGAATAAATCATATCAAAAACATCACTACTAATCATTGAAATTTCATCAATTATTATTAAATCTATATTTGATAAAGACTTATTTAAAGCCATTAAATCATCTTTACTTGTTTTTAGCTCATTAATGTTTTTTGCAAGTCTTAGTTTAAAAAATCTATGAACAGTGTCTCCGCCAATATTAATAGCAGCAAGTGCAGTGCTTGCTAAGACTATGGTTTTAAAAGCTTCACTTTTTATTATTTTTTCTATGGTGTAGGATTTTCCAACTCCTGCACCACCTGTTAAAAATACATTTCTTCCTTGCTTTAATAAATCAATGATATGTTTAATTTGATTCATCTAAGATATTTACTTTATAGTTTTTAGTAGTAAGATTATTTAATCTTAACATTAAATCATCAAAATTATCTCCATCATAAGGATAAAAAGCTACACAATCTCTTGCTTTAGTATTTAAAAAATCATATATTTCATTACTTATTATTTGTGTTTTTTCTTTACTTGTTCCAGAAAATAATATTATTATTCCACTATCTAGTTCAAATACACAATCAGTTTTTCTTAAAATACTAGCAATTACTTTTCTATGCTCTTCATCAGGGCTTTTGATATAAGTAAGACAAAATTCAAAATCTATATCATAAAAATACCTATAAATATTAGCAGTAAAAAATTCTACAACTTTTCTCATATCTTCTTTTTTAAACATTTGCATAACACAACTCCTTTTTATTCATTTCTTAAAGTTTTTAATACATCAATTTTACTTGCTTTATATGCTGGATAAAGTGATGATAACACTACTATTAAACTAGCACCTAAAATAATAAAGCAAAAATCACTTATACTTAAGTTAATAGGTAATTTTGAACTACCATAAACATCAGCTGGTAAAGAAATAATATCAAAAGTATCTAAAAACCAAAGTCCAAAAAATCCTAATAAACAACCAAAAATAATTCCGATAAATCCTATAAAACAACCAATGGTAAAAAATGATTTTTGTATTTCGCTTTTGCTTGTTCCTAACGCTAAAAGTAGGGCTATTTCATTTCTTCTATTTAAAACTATCATAAATAAAGAAGTAATTATGTTTAAACTAGCAATAATTACTATCATCATTAAAATAAAAAATAATGCTTTTTTTTCTAAGTCAATTGCACTTAAAATATTGCCGTTTTGCTCCCACCAGCCAACTAAAAAATAATTATTTTTGTATTTTTCATTTAATTTTTTAATTTCTTCTTTAGGGTTTGCAGTATCTATGTGAATGCCTGTAATCTCATTATTTTTTAATACCTTTTGTAAATCTTTAATATCTACATACACATATGATGAATCATAAGCATTTAGACCTGAATGAAAAGTATTATTTACATAAAAACTTTTTATATTAGGTGTAATACTAAAAGCATTTGCATTAAGATTTGTAAAAATTATATGTATTTTATCTTCTTTATTAACTTCTAATCTTGAAGCTAGTAAATTGCCTAAAATTGCGGGGAATTTCAAATTAGAATTTAAATAATAATCTTTAAAAATTTTATTTACTTCTTTTTCTTTTTCAAAATCAATCCCAAAAATTATAGCACCTCTCATTTCATTACCATATTTAATAGCGGCTTGTGTTTGAATAAAAGGACTGATTTTATAATTTTTACTTAATTCATTTATTAATTCTTCATCAATTAATGTGGTTTTAGGATATAAAGTAATTGGATAATTCATAGTAAGTAATTTATCAATAAAGCTTTTATTCATTCCATTCATTACTGCCATAGTTATTATTAAAACACAAACTCCTAAAGCTACTCCGATAAAAGCAAGTAGCTTAGTAATCATAATAAATGGCATTGATTTATCAAATCTTAGGTATTTAAAAAGCAAGTATCTAATCATAAATATTTCTTCATTACTTCTGCAATTTGTGTTTCTGTAGCATCTTTAATAATCAAATCTGCAAAATCTAAATTCTTTTTAGCGTGTTTATTGCCTAAAAATAACATTATAAAAGTATTTGGATTTTCGCTTTTTACTTGATTAATATTGCTAACTAAACTTTCATAATCAAATAAAATAGCCTCATATCCAATGGCAATGATTTTATAATTATTTTTTAGTTCATCTTTAAATGAACTTATACTATCTACTTTTTTATTCAATTTTGCGTGTTTATTTGCGATATGATATAAATAATCACTTTGCATATCAGAACTAAGCAATATTAATACATCGTTTTGATAATTTGTTGTATTCATATCACTCTTATAATCATTTAGTATTGTTACTAAAATATTTTTTAATTTATTTTTATTAAAAGGTCTTTTTAAAAAACTATCTTTATTGCAATTTTCACTTAAGATAATTGTATTTTTTTCTTTATAATTAAAATTTTCATCAGCTATAACGCAGGCATAATTTGAAAAATCATTAATTTTTGTATAAAAATCAACACTAATTCCGTATTGATTTAGTAATGTTTCTAGCAAAAAGTTTTCTAATAAATCATTATTTAAAATAGCTATTTTTGCACTTGCAAAATTAGGATTTAACTCATTATCAAAATTATCGTAATTAGTTTCGTATGTAATTGTAGTTTTTGTTAAAGAGTATATATTTTGAATATTATCTTCATTATGCTTTTCTATTAATTCTTTAATTTGATTTAAATTCTTATCATTTGTATAAGATAACACGGCATTTATATTCTTTAATTGTTTAGCATTATCAATTAAATGCTTATGTAAAAATTCGTTGTGATTTTGCAAAGCCATCATTTTTTGTTTGATTTTACCAACCTCATCAACGATTAATCTTAAATTCTTATTCAAATCTAAGTTATCGCTATTAGCACCTAAACTTTTTAAAATTTCTTTTAAAATATTTATTTTTTGGTTAGCACTTTTTTTTCTAATTAATGCAGCCATAAAACTAACAGCATTAAATATCAAAATTATTGCTAGAATAATTGTAAAAATTGTTTGATTTAATAGGTTTTCTATAAATAAACTTGCTATTAAAATAGCACATAATAATATATTAAACAAGCTTGGGAACACAACAATCCTTTATATAATTTAGAGCATAATTATGTCTATTAAATTAAATGATTACTTAATAATTTGGCTAATTTTCGTTGCTACATTTTTATTTGTCACTTTTGCTATTTCATCATAACTTGCATTGTATATATTTTCATAATTTTCAAAGTATTTTAATAATTTTACGATACTAGCTTTTGAAATTCCAATTTGCTCTAATTTTGATGATTTTATATCTTGCTTTCTTTTTGCGTTTTGATGGCAAGTAATTGCAAATCTATGAGCTTCATCTCTTAGTTTTTGAATAAATTGCAATATTTCATCACTTGTTTTAAGATTAAATTCCTTATCCTTAAAATGTATTTTATCCCTAGCAGCACCTTTTGCTCTATGTGCTAAATGATTTAATTTTTCTTTAGAAATTGCAATTACATCTAAATTGATTTCATTTTGAGCTAAAAGCTCGTTTGCTAAATCTAATAAAGCCTTTCCACCATCTATAATCCACAAATCAGGACAGGCTGATTTATCAAAAGAATTTATCCTTCTAGTAAGCATTTCTCTCATTTGTTCATAATCGTTATTGCTAGTAAGATTAAATCTTTTATAATTATTTTTATTAAAACTATTAGAAAACACATCATAACTAATTAAAGCTCCGATTATTGCTTGACCTTGAAAATGTGAATTATCAAATACTTCAATATTATAAGGAGTATTGCTAAGATTAAAAAAGCTTTTTAATTTATTTGCTATATTATTTTCAGTCTTTTCAAGATTTATTAAAGCATTGTTTTTAGCTAATTGAATTAGTTTTTTTATCTCTAAAGTTTTTGCTATTTTTATATTTACTTTATGATTTGCAAGATTGCTTAAGTATTCTTCTAAGAGTTCTATATTTTCATTGTGATTTTCTATATAAATATTAATAGGAATTATTCCTTCTTTATAATTTGCTAGTATTAATTGGGTTAAAAAATCACCTTCTTTATTAGATATTTTTTCATTTATTACGCTTATTACTTTTCCGTGATTTATCACTAATCTAGTGCTTGATAAGAATTCATTATTATTGGTTATTGCAAATACATCAAAACTAACATCTTTTGCTAAATCCACTTCAATTTCTTGATTTAAATTCTTTATATGATTTATCATATCTCTTATTTTTGCCGCTTCTTCGTAGTTTTCATTATCAGCATATCTAAACATTTTTTCATTTAAAATTTGTAGCATTTGTTTTGGATTTTTAAGAGCTTGTAAGGCTTGTTTTAAGATATTTTCATATTCATCTTTAACACTAAACTCACAAGGAGCTAAACATCTTGACATATCATAAAATATACATCTTTTTTTACAGCTTTTCATTTGTCTTAATGGATAACATAAATACAATGCTTCTAATAAATCCTTAGCCCCACTAGCATAAGGCCCATAATATTTAGTCAGTGGGTCTTTTTTAACCTTTCTAGTTATCTCAAATCTTGGATAAGTCTCTTTTAAATCACAGCAAATATATGGATAAGTCTTATCATCTCTTAATAAAATATTATATTTTGGTCGCATTTGTTTAATTAATGAATTTTCTAAAATCAGTGCGTCTAATTCACTATTTGTAGCGGTATATTCTAAATTATTTGCTTCTTCAATTAATTTTATAATTCTAGGAGAGTTTTTAGGATTTGCTCTAAGGCTTGGAGTAAAGGCAAAATAGCTTTTAACTCTTTTTTTTAAATCTTTTGCTTTACCTACATAAAGCAAGGTATTATTATGATAATATCTATAAACTCCAGAAGAATTTGGTAATGATTTAATTTTGTCTAAGAGATTTGATTTTTGCATTTGTTTTTTTGATACTTTCTTTTAGATTATTGATTAATATTTTTTGTTCTTCATATATCGCTAGATTTTGAAAATTCTCACACATTAAATCTTTTAAAAATATTTTTGGTTGTTTTGATTTTTCATAATCAATATATGCTTTTAAAATAGCATTGGAATTAATTATAATTTCTTCTTCAAATAGATTTAAAATAGCAGCGTCCTTTGGATTAATTCTTTTATATATTTTAATATGTTCTTTTAATGTTTTTATAGTTGAATCATTTCTTAAATCTTGTGCTAAAGTCGGATGATAAACTCTAATCCTAAAGCAATTTTTATTATATTTTTTAAATACATCACAAACTACACCTTTTTGAGTTAATTTATATTTAAGGTCAGGTGGCATACTTAAAATAAATAATTTTAATTGCTTATTAATCTTTAAAAATAAAAGGTTTTTATTATGAGAAGAAAGAATATTATGAATATTTTCAATGTTTTTAAATTCCACCATATTGTTTTACTTGCTGCCTTGTTGTTTTCTGCTTGTGGGTATAAAAGCGACCCAAGTTATTATAATAACAAGTCAACGCAAACGCAAAAATTACCCTTTGTTGAATTAGAGTAAATAATATCTATCATTTTTTTAAAAGGAGCTTTTATGGAAATTACATTTTCATGGGCGGGAATTTTATGTTTAGTGATATTTATCATCGGTTACTATTTTATCGCAGCTGAAGATAAATATCATATAAACAAAACAAAACCTGCAATATTTATTGGAACTTTAATGTTTATTATTTTAGGGCTTTATTTGTGTCTAAATGGAAAAAGCACAGAGCCATTAGAACATGAAGTAAAGGATTTAATAGAAGAGATTGCTGAAATAGTGTTTTTCTTAATGGTTGCTATGACTTATATTGAAGCTTTAATTGAGCGTAATGTATTTAATACCTTAAAATATAAGCTTGTAACAAAGGGATATACTTATAGAAAATTATTTTGGCTAACTGGGCTTTTAGCATTTTTCATATCTCCTGTTGCTGATAATTTAACTACGGCTTTAATTCTTTCAACCGTTTTACTTACAATTGACAATCAAAAAAAGGAATTTTTAGTTCCTGGTGCTATAAATATAGTTGTAGCTGCAAATGCAGGTGGAGCTTGGAGTCCTTTTGGAGATATTACAACTCTTATGGTTTGGACTGCTGGTAAAAGTCCTTTTATAGACTTTTTCGCATTATTTCCTGCTAGTTTCCTTGGTTGGTGGCTTACTGCGTTTTTATTAAGTAAATTTGTTCCAAATGTAAAACCTAATTTTGATGAAAAATCTTTAAAAGTTGAGCGTATAAAAGATGGTGGAAAAATCATTATTTTCTTAGGTGCTTTAACGATTTTTAGTGCAGTTTTAATGCACTCATTATTTGGCTTACCTGCTATGTGGGGAATGATGTTTGGCTTATCACTTTTAAGTCTTTATACTTATAGATTTAATGTCGCTCGTGGCAAAAAAGATATAAATATATTTTCATATATGACTAAAATTGAAATGGATACATTGTTGTTTTTCTTCGGTATTTTAGCCGCTGTTGGAGCGCTTCATTTTGCAGGTTGGCTAGCTTATGCTTCAAGATTATATGATTTTGCTGGAGTTATGAGCACAAATATTGGAGTTGGATTTTTAAGTGCGGTAGTTGATAATGTGCCTGTAATGAGTGCGGTTTTAAAAGCAAATCCAAATATGAATATAGATGATTGGCTTTTAGTAACCTTAACAGCTGGAATAGGTGGCTCATTAATTAGTTTTGGTTCTGCTGCTGGGGTTGGAGTAATGGGAAAAATGCGTGGAATTTATACCTTTGGCTCTCATATGAAATATGCTTGGACTGTTTTATTAGGTTATGTTCTAAGTGTTATTGTTTGGTGGTTACAATTTGAATATTTTGATTTATATTAGGAAAGGAAATTAATGGAAAAAGCAGATATTTTAGTGCTTGACTTTGGGTCGCAATATACCCAACTTATTGCTAGAAGACTTAGAGAGCAAGGAGTTTATACACTTATTTTACCATTTAATATTAGTGCGAATGATATTAAAAATTATGAGCCTAAAGGTATTATTTTAAGTGGTGGTCCTGCTAGTGTTTATGCAAATGATGCTTATTTTTGCGATAAAGAAATTTTTGATTTAGGTTTGCCGATTTTAGGGATTTGTTATGGAATGCAGTTAATGGCTCATCATTTTGGAGCAGTTGTTGCACCTGCAGGGCATAAAGAATATGGTAAAGCTAAAATTAGCATTCAAGAAGATAGTTGTTTATTTAAAAACTTACCTAAATCTCAAGTGGTTTGGATGAGCCATTCTGATAAGGTTGAGAATTTACCAGTAGGATTTAAAACTATTGCTGTTAGTGATAATAGTCCATTTTGTGTATATGGTAATGATGAGAAAAAAATGTATGCCTTACAATTTCATCCTGAAGTTCAACATAGTGAATTTGGTAAAAATATTCTTAAAAACTTTGCAAAATATGTTTGCAATTGCGAAAGCGTTTGGAATATGGGTTCATTTGCTAAGACACAAATTGAAAAAATTAAAGAGCAAGTTGGAGATAAAAAGGTTCTTTGTGCAATTAGTGGTGGTGTAGATAGTAGCGTTGTGGCTGCATTGCTTGCTAGTGCTATTAAAGAACAAACTATTTTAGTTTTTGTTGATACTGGATTGCTTAGAAAAAATGAAAAAGAGCAAGTAGAAAGTATGCTTAAATTAAAATTCGGAATAGAATTAAATACTATTGATGCAAGAGAAATTTTCTTAAAAAAATTAAAAGGTGTAACAGACCCAGAAACTAAGCGTAAAATTATCGGAAATACCTTCATTGAAATATTTGAAGATTTTGCAAAAAAACAAGAAGGTGTTGAATTTTTAGCTCAAGGCACTTTATATACTGATATTATTGAAAGTAGCGTTGTAGGTAGCTCAAAAACAATTAAGAGCCATCACAATGTAGGTGGCTTACCTGAAAAGATGAATTTAAAATTAGTTGAACCTTTAAAAGAAATATTTAAAGACGAAGTAAGATTGCTTGGACTTGAATTAGGTCTTACTAAAGACTTAGTATATCGCCATCCTTTCCCAGGTCCAGGACTTGCAATTAGAATTATGGGTGAAGTAAATGAAGAAAGCCTAAATATCTTAAAAGAAGCTGATGATATTTTCATTCAAGAGCTTAAAGCAAATGGTTATTATGATAAAACTTGGCAAGCATTTTGCGTATTATTAAATGTAAGAAGCGTTGGAGTAATGGGTGATAATAGAACCTATGATAACGCGATAGCTTTAAGAGCAGTTGATGCAAGTGATGGTATGACAGCTACATTTTCTCATTTACCTTATGAATTATTAGAGAATGTAAGTAGAAGAATTATAAACGAAGTTAATGGAATTAATAGAGTAGTTTATGATATTTCTAGTAAGCCACCTGCAACTATAGAATGGGAATAAAATTCCAAATAACCCTAGCTTAATTAATACCTAAGCTAGGGTTAATAAAACTCTTTTAAAAACATTTAAATCCTTTTATAAAAATATCAAGCTTTTTAATGAGAAGATTTTAATATAAAATAAATTATATTAATAAAAATTAGAATTTTAATTGTATTTTATGTATTTTAAATACTATTCAAGCAAAAAAGGTAAAACTATGAAATGTATTGGTAAAATTTTTAATATTTTAAAACTTATCATAGGTATTTTGAAAAATATTTTTCTTGCTTTATTCATAATTTTTTTTATACATCTTGTATCTTTAATTTATATCAATGTTTGTAATGATATATTATTGCTTTGCACGATAGTTTTTGCTTTTCTTTATTTGTTAATGTCAATGATTATAAGAGATTATAAACCTTCTAAAAAAGTTTTATATATTTTTATTACTTTATCAACTTTGCTAATAATTTCACAATTTTATATAACACATATAAAAGAACCAAATGAATTAATAAAAATGATTATAAGTTCTAATAAAGGGTATTTTACAGATGGAAAGAAAGGCGGATATATCTATGTGATAAAAAATGATTTAGATTTATTTGATTATGTTAATACAAAAATAAGAGATAATACTAAAAAATATTTTGAGGATAGTGGATTTAAACAAATTAAATTTAAAAATAATGTTTATTCTTGCAAGAAGATTATAAAAGGTCAATATTATGATATAACATTCGTTAGTAATGAAACAGACAATGGTATTGTAGCGAAATATATTGTAATAGAATACGAGCCATTTCTTGGAATAGAATATATACAAGATTTATTTTAATAAAAAAGGAAAGTAATGAAAAACTATATTAATATGCTAATATCTTGGGTTATTATTAATTTAAATAGCAAGGATAAAGCTTTAATAGATTTTGATTATTTTAAAGCTATGTTTTTTCCATTTTCTTATTTGAAGATTAGTATTTATAGATTTTTATTATTCTTGTTTTATTTATCACTTTATTATTCTGTTGATTTAGGACTTTTGACTAAAGCATTTTCACATAACTCAAATGATAGCTATATATTTTTCAACATAATTTTTACAATTATTCATTTTTTCATTTTACCTTATATGTGGTTTTTTGCTAGTTTTAAAAATAAAATTTCACATAAAATCAATATTGAATATGCGTATATAAGTTTGATTTTTATTGTTGCATTATTGTATCTTTTTTATAATATTTTTCCTAGTTTTAGCTTATTAGTTATATCTTTAATAATACATATTGTGTGTTATTTTTTTAGAGTTAAGACAATTTATTTATTTTTTTTAACTATTGCTATTTTTATTACTTACTATCAACAATTTTATAAAATATTTTCAAAAGAAGTTATTTTAAATATTAATTTGTTTTATATGTATTTAGCTCTTGCAATAAATTATATTTACAATAAAATTATTTCAAAACTAAAATAATATAATGCGAGAAAATATGACTTTTAAAAATGATTTTATTGTATTTATAAAAAATATACTTTTTTATCTAGCTTGGTTTTTCTTTTTCGTAGCTTTAGCTTTATTTTATTTAATCTATATAAATCCATTGAGTTTTAATAATCACTTGGATTTTATAATTTATTTGATAATTTCAAGTCTATCTTTTATGCTTTATTACATAATTTCTAAAAGGCTAAAAAACTTTGAAATATATTTAAAAGATAGATTTTTTAGTGTTTTAAAATATTTTTCATTTAATATAATGTTTATTGCCTTAGCTAATGCTTTATTTAATCTTTATGTAAAAAATGATTTTATTTTAGATATTATTTATGCGATTTTATTTTTCATAATTTATAAATTAGTTGGTAAAAATACAATTAAATACCAAGCACTTGTTTTAGCTATCTTGCTAGTATTTTGCGCCTATAAATATTATGATTATTTTTTAAAACTGCCAAATGAACTTGTAATGCAGATTATAAAGGCTAAAACGATTAATTTTGATGATTATTTTTTAGTAGATGATATTGATTTAATCAATGCACTTAATAAAAACATAAAGGATAAAAGCCCTTATGAAGTTTATGAATATTTTAAAGAATTTAAAATGCTAAGGTGTTATAAAAACGCTAATATTTGTTATAAAAATGTAGTATTTGGAAAAATGGTTTTTATAACTTTAATTTATAAAAATAAAGTAATCCAAGAAATTCATTATAAGGTATATAAGTAGGATTTGCTTATTTTGCGTAAAGTAGATTTATTTTCTATCTGCTTTATAATATATTTTATTTATTTGATTATCTTGCAATTTTATTGCTATATCAACTGGGTTTTTATAAATAGTATCTTGAAAATACAGCATATTATTTTTCTCATTTTTTCTAAATCCATATTCTTTTAGATATTTAAGAATTTCATCATTGTTTTTATCTAATAATACAGCGTTGAGTTCTTTTGTAGTAACTTCATTTGTTATGCAATATCTTTGATTTTCTAGGCAAGTTTTATTAGCTTTTATGATTTTTGCTATTAAATCACTTGGCTCTTTTATAAAAAATTCATAGTATTTATAAGCAGATACTAAAGCTAAAATTATTAAAAAGTATTTATTAAATTTAATCTCATCTAATCTCTTTTTAATACTTCCATAAATAGCAGAAAGCAAAATTGCAGATATAAAATAATAAGCAAAATTAAAGCCCATAAAAAGCTCAATCAAACCAACAACTACGCATAACCAAGATAAATAATAAGATAAATATTGTAAGAGTTTTATAATTTTATGCAACATTTCACTACTTCATAATACAAGTATTAGAAATATTTAGGATTTACCTAAGTAAATCCTTATTTTTTAGATAGTTCGTTTATCATATCTATAAGCATTTGTGGAGATTTTGCATAAGCTAAATTGATTACATATTTTCCATTTACAATAAAAGTTGGAGTTCCGTAAGTATTAGCAATTTCATTTGCAATATCAGTTGAGCTTAACAAATATTTTCCTTCAGGGCTTTGCAAGAAGCTTTCTAATTTTTTCTTTGAAATTCCAAGAATACTTAGACCAGATTTATAAAATTCATCAGGATTATTATTCCAAGTTGATTTATTTTTAAACATTTCAACAAAATAAACGCTACTAATTTTATCATATAGGCTATTTTTATCAATCAAACTAATTTTATTTTTTTCATCTTGATAATGTGCGTATGCAAGTAAATTAGCCATTTCTTGACCAAATTTTCCCCAAGTTTTTACCATCATTAATCTAATATCCAAATCTTTTAATTGCTCTTTTATTAGTCCTAAAGTATTGTGATTGTGGTGTAAATAACAATGCGAACATTGATAAGACCATATTTCTGTTAAAGAATTATCAGAATTTGGAATTGGATTTTCAAGCACATTGTATTCTACACCTTCACTTAAGGCAAATAAGTTTGAACTAACAAGCAACACTAAAGCTAACTTTTTAATTTGTTTTAACATTTTTTCTCCTTAAAAAAATTGCATAAATATATAAAATTTTAATTAATAAAAATTTTCTATTAGAAATGATAATGATTAACAAAATATCGTATAATAATGGTCCAATTTAAAAAAAAGGATAAAAAAATGAAAAAGATATTTTCTTCAATCATCGCTACTGCGATTTTAGGCTCAAGTGCTTATGCAATTACTATTGATGAAGCTAGTGTAAAAGCTCATTTTACTGGTTTTAAAATGGAAAAAAAATTAGGTGTTCCTGGTGTTATTGATGATGCTAAATTTGAATTTAGCAAAACAAGTGGCTCTGTTGTAGATATTTTAAACGGAACTAAAGCAAGTATGGATTTTGCTAACGAAAATACAAAAGATAAAATTCGTGAAAACAATATCCATAGAACATATATTGCAAATCTAAAAAATAGCAAAATTGAAGCTAGTTTAAAAGATGTAAAAGGTGATGAAACAAGCGGAAGTGCTACAGGTGTAATCACATTTAATGATATTACAAAAGAAATTCCAATGACTTATAGCGTAGCTGATGGTAAATTAGTTGTAAAAGGAGTAATCAATATGAATACTGATTTTAATACAACTGAAGCATTCACAGCACTTTCAACTGATAAACAAATCTCAGCACTTCACGGAAAGAAAACTCACGAAGAAGTTGAAATTTATTTTGATGTAGATGTTAAATAATCTTTAAAGGCTAGAATACTAGCCTTTAAAAAACTTAAGGATTATTTAAATTGATTTTAATAGATTGTATTGATATTGATAAAGCTTACGGCGAAAAAGTTATTTTAAAAAATGTAAATTTTAGTATAAACGATGGCGAAAAAATCGCAATAATAGGTAAAAACGGGCAGGGCAAATCTACATTTTTAAAAATAATTACTAAAGAAATAGAACCTGATAATGGTAGGGTGTTGATTAATTCAAGTATAAATTTTTCTATGCTTTCTCAAAGCATTAATATAGATTATAATCTTAGTGTAGATGAATATATTAAATTAGAATTAGGCGATATTTTTAATGCTTTAAGCGAATATAATGAGATTAATTCTAAACTATCAACTAATCCAAATGATAAAGAATTATTACAAAAACAACAAATTTTATTTGATTTAATAGAGAGCAAGGACGCTTGGAGTATTGATAGCAAAATAAATAGAGCTTTAAAAGAATTTGAATTAAGTAGTTTTATAAATAGAAATCTAGCAAGTCTTAGTGGTGGGGAATTAAGAAGATTAAGCCTTGCTTGTATGTTGCTTAAATCTCCTGATGTTTTGATTTTAGATGAGCCTACGAACCACTTAGATGTAACTATGTGTAAATACCTTGAAGATATGTTAAAAGCTAGTAAAAAATGTGTTATTTTTATAAGTCACGATAGATATTTTATAGACAACATTGCAAGTAAATGCGTAGAAATAGAAGATGCAAAATTAAGAGAATTTGAAGGTGGGTATTCAAATTATTTACGAGCTAAGGCAAGATTACTAGAAAGCCTTAATAAAAGCTATGAAACTTTAGTAAAACAATTAAAAAGCGAAGAAGAATGGCTGCGTCGTGGGGTAAAAGCAAGGCTTAAGCGAAACGAAGGTAGGAAAGAGCGTATTTTTAAAATGCGTGAAGAGGCTAAAAAAAATCCTAGTATTTTGAATAGACTAAGAGTTGAGCTTACCCGTGCAAGTGATATAAAATCAAATCCACTCATAGCAAATAAGAAAAAAATGCTTTTTGAATTACACGATATTAGCCTAACACTAGGCGAAAAATTATTATTTAAGCCATTTAATGCAAGGATTTTGCAAGGTGAAAAAATAGCAATTGTAGGCAAAAACGGCTGTGGAAAATCTAGCTTTTTACAAATTCTACTTGAAAAGCTTCGCCCTAGCAGTGGTTTTATAAAAAAAGGTGAGATAAATATAGGATATTTTGACCAGAAAAAAAGTGATTTAAAAGATGATGAAACTTTGATTGAGTATTTTTGTCCAAATGGCGGTGATACTATCAATGTGAAAGGCTCTAATATGCATGTATATGGATATTTAAAGCATTTTTTATTTCCTAAAGAACAACTTACTTATAAAATTGGCTCACTTAGTGGTGGCGAAAAAAGTAGGGTGGCTTTAGCAAAACTTTTTACAAAAGATTATGAAGTACTAGTTTTAGATGAACCTACTAATGATTTAGATATTGCTACGATTAATATTTTAGAGCAGTATTTAATGGATTTTAAAGGTGCTTTGATATTTGTAAGTCATGATAGATATTTTACAGATAGACTTGCTACTAAGCTTTTTGCCTTTTCAAATCAATCAATTGAAATTGAAACTATGAAATTTAGTGAACTTTTAGAATTAAACGATGAATTAAGCGAGTTAAATAGTGAAATAGAAAATGATAAAGAAAAACCAGTAAAAGTTGAGCGTAAAAAAAGCGTAAAATTAAGCTATAAACAAAATAAAATTCTAGAAGAACACCCAGTTAAGATTGAAGAAATTGAAAAAGAAATTAGATTATTAAATGAATATTTAAGTGACCCTGCAAAATATGAAAAATATGGGATATTGGCTCTTAATGAAAGACTTGAGAATTTAAATCAGGAATTAGAGCTTTTAGAAAATGAGTATTACGAAGTTTTAGAACTTACAGAAAGGTTAGAAAATGTTGATAATTAGTATAATTAGTGTAATTTTTGTGATTGAAACAATACTTAAATTACTTGAAATAAATCATATTAAAACAAAAACAAATAAAGGTTTTTTAAGTGATGAGCAATTTATAGAATTTAAAAATATAGCCATAGTTGAGCATAAATTTTCAATACTAAATAATTTTTTAGCACTTATTTTAAATTGCGTATTTATATTGGTGTTATTTAATGTATTAAAGGTTCATTTTGAGCCTAATTCATTGCTTGATAATACTATTTTAGTTTTATTGTATTTTATTATAAATTCTTGCATTCTAACTTGCTTAGATTATTATAAAACTATGGTTGTTGATACCAAGCACGGCTTTAATAAAAAAACTCCTAAAATGTATTTTAAAGACCTTTTAAAATCATTAATCTTATTAGTAATTATAGGTGGAGCTTTAGTTTATATTTTGCTTTTTGCTATTGCTAAATTAGGCGAGTTTTGGTGGATAGGTGGCTTTGCTATTTTATTTATTTTTAGTCTTTTAGCTATGGTTATTTATCCTAATTTTATAGTTCCGTTGTTTAACAAATTAAGCCCTGTAGAAGGTGAATTAAGAGATGATATTGCAAAATTATTAGATGAATGTGGCTTTAAAAGTAATGGGGTATTTAGTATGGACGCTAGTAAAAATGATACTAGACTTAATGCTTATTTTGCGGGTATGTTTGGAGCAAAAAAAGTAGTTCTTTATGATACTTTAATCAATGCTATGAGTAAAGATGAATTACTTGCCGTATTAGCTCACGAATTAGGGCATTTTAAACATAAAGATATTTTAAAAATGCTTTTTATAAGTGGTTTAAATCTATTAATTACCTTTGCGTTTTTTGGATATTTTTCAAGTTTTTTTGAAAATCAATTTAATTTAGAAGGCTTTGTGTCTAGCCCGTTGTTTGCTTTTATTATGGTAGGCTCGGCAATTTCGTTTATTTTAAGTCCTATTTTAAATTCTATTTCAAGAAAAAATGAATTTAGTGCAGATAAACACGGAGCAATAAAAACTAGCAAAAACGATATGATAAGTGCTTTAAAGGTATTAGCTATTCATAATAAAGCCTTGCTAGATCATAACGCTATTTATGAAATGATTTATAAAACTCATCCGAGTTTAAGTAGAAGAATAAGTGCATTAAATGATAGCCACATTTAACGAATTAAAAGCCCTAAGCAATGAAGTAATTGCAAGACAGATTATAATGGAGTATTTTTCATATTCAATGCTTGAATATTCAGTCGCAAGGGCAAATGTGATAAATCCAAGCGATAAAATTAAACTTTTAAGTATTGCAAACGAATACAAAAACGGCACTCCATTGCAATACATATTCTCAAAAACTTATATAAAAGATTTAGAATTTAAATGTGCTAAAGGAGTGTTAATTCCTAGAAATGATACTGAAATACTAATAGATTTAGCAATAAATCTAATAAATCAAAATAATATAAAAAATATTTTTGAAATAGGTTTTGGAAGTGGGATTATTAGTATATTTTTAAAATTATTTACAAAAGCAAATATAAAAGCTTGTGATATAAACAAATTAGCCTTAAAACTAGCCAATGAAAATGCTAAATTGCATAATGTAAATTGTGATTTTTTTATTAGCGATTTTATGAAAGTTAATTTTAAAGACTATGAACTAATTATCTCAAATCCTCCATATATTAGCACCGAATATAATTTAGATAAATCAGTATTAAAAGAGCCTAAAACAGCGCTTTTTGGTGGTAAAAAAGGATATGAGATATTATTTAAAATAATTGATAAATGTTATTTAGAAAATGTGAGATTTTTAATGTGCGAATTTGGATATGATCAAAAAGAAATCCTAAATGATTATCTAAAAGAAAAGAATTTTAAGGCTAGTTTTTATAAAGATTTAAATGGTTTTGATAGAGTTTTTATAGCAGAAAGGTTAGATTATGAAAAAAATTAATGATTTTTTATTAGCTGGAATAATTTTTGTAGAATTATTCATAGGAATTGTTGTTGCTCCTATTATTTTTTATCCTAGTGCAATTATTGGAGATGGGATTTTAAGCCACTTTCAAAGCGGACTTTTGATGACACAAGTGTTTGTAAAATTTAATTATTTGTTACTTTTCGTAAGCTTTTTAAATATTATTTATGAAAGTATTTCAAATAAATTATTTAGTTTAAAGCCAATTTTAAGCCTAATAATTTTGATTTTAGCCTTAGTGTTTGTATTTTATCATACAGCTAATGTGCTTGATATGCAGGCTTTAGGCATTACTGATAGTAAAGATTTTAATGATAATCATAAGCAAAGTGAAATGATTTTTAAAGTTATGGTTATTTTACAATTAATATTATTTTTTACTAAGAAAAAAGAAAAATAGGCTATAATCGGCAAAATTTAAAAGGAGTTTAGTATGCAAATTAACAATAACATACAAAGCAATGTCTTAATGGCTCAAAATAAACCTACTCAAAAAGTTGAAGATACTTCGGTAGAACAACTAAATGAGAAAAAAGTAAGTGAAGAAAAATTAAGCGAGAAAAAATATCAAGAAATCAGCACTCAACAAGATGAAATGATTTCAAAAATTCAAAATAATAATACAAATAAAGTTGATTTGAAAAATGATTTAGAAAAAATAGAAAATAGTTTAAAAACAGCAAATAACAATAACGATAGATTTAAAAATGAAGATTTTTCTAAATTAAACGCTAATTTTTTAAAGCAAAATGAAGAAAATTTTAAAAACGCTCAACAAGTTAATTTTAACCAAACTCAAATAGCATCATTATTAGCGTAATTTTAAGGGTTTTTTGCCCTTAAAATTGATATTCAAGAGATTTTGAAATTCTTTGTATTTTAGCGCTTCTTGTTTCTTCATTATTTAAAGTAATTTCCATATCAATATTTGTCTTTTTACTAGCAGTATTTATTATTTTGTAAAAATATAAAAAATCATTTTTATAAGGCAAATTAAATTCATTTTTTGGCAGTTTTAAAAATTGAACCAAATACCCTTCAATTATTATATGTTCAATTTCATTTTTACTAGCAATCACAAAATAATCGTTATTATCCTTAACTCCTAAATAACTAATAATGCAATCATTTACATAATAAGACCTTAGCATTATTTCTTCTTTTGAATTATAAAATTCATCATTTTGCCTAACACAAGCTGTAAAACATATCAAAATTACTAAAAATAAAGCTTTTTTCATTACTTCTCTTTCGTTTAATTTATAAATTTATAATTTTTAATAAAAAAGGTTAATCAATGAAAAAAGCATTCGCATTTACTGGCCCATCAAATTCGGGCAAAACTACACTAATTTGTAAAATTTCAGAGCATTTACAAAAGCTTGGCTTAAAGGTAGCAATAATTAAGCACGACCCAAAAGATAAAGCAGTATTTGATACAAATGGTAAAGATAGTTTTAAATTCTATCAAACGGGTGCTGAAGTTGCAGTTTTAAGTCCTGTAAAAACCACTATTTTTTATCACGAAAGCTTAGAAATAGAGCAAATAATTAAGCAATTTAGTGCTGATATTGTTTTAGTTGAAGGACTTAAAAGTTTGCCTTTACCAAGATTATGTGTGTTTTGCAAAGAAGTTGATGAGAGTTATTTAGAATATTCTTTAGCATTAGCTAGTTATTCTAATAAAGATTATGGTTTAAAGCAATTTAATTTAGATGATATTGCTAGTATTAGTGAATTTGTTTTGAATAATGCTAAGGAGATTTAATGCAAGAAATAATAGAAGCTATAAAACAAAGCGTTTTAAAGATTAAGCAAAGCTTTGATAACCCTGAATATGGCTATACAGAATTAAGCAATGCTAGCGGGGATTTACAACTAAAACAAGATGTATTAAGCGATATGATAATTACAAACGAGCTTAGTAAAATTGGCTCAATTAAAGCAATTATCAGTGAAGAAAAAGAAAATCCGCAATTTTTATACGATGATGCAAAATATATAGTTGCGTATGACCCACTTGATGGCTCTTCTTTATTTGATGTTAATTTTGCAGTAGGAAGTATATTTGCTATCTATGAAAATACTGCAGAGCCTAATAGTTTAAAAGCAGCTATTTATTCAATTTATGGTCCTAGAACCCAATTAGTGGTTTGTATAAATGAGCCAAAATTATATGAATACGATGGAAAAGAATTTAAATTCTTAAAAGATTTAAAACTAAATGAAAAAGGCAAATTAAACGCAACAGGCGGCACTCAAAAAGATTGGAGTAAAGCTCATAAAGCAATGATTGATAAAATATTTAGTGATGGATACCGCTTAAGATATAGCGGTGCTATGGTTAGTGATTTGCATCAGATTTTAATAAAAGGCGGGGGATTGTTTTCATATCCAAATACAAGTGAAGCTACATTAAATGATGGTAAATTAGGAAAACTTAGGGCTTTATTTGAAGTATTTCCTTTCGCTTATATTTACGAAAAAGCTGGTGGATTTTCAAGTGATGGGATAAAAGGCTCTAAAGGATATGAGAGTTTGCTTAATTTAAAATTTAGCACAATTCACGCAAGCACACCTTGTTATCTTGGTTCAATCAGTGAAAAGGCATATTTAGATGAATATTTATGAGAGTAATTTGCAAATTGCTAAAAAGAATTTGCAAGATTGCCAACAAAAAACACAAAATAAATTATCTTGTATAGATTGTGAAAAGCTCTGTGAGTGCGATATAAGAAATGCTTTTGTAAAGGCTACTTATGAAAATATGTCGCAAGGTGCTTCACAAGATTTTAATTTTTAAGGATTTAGATGAAAACATATATTACAACTCCAATTTATTATGTAAATGACAAAGCTCATATAGGTCACGCATATACCACTATAATTGCTGATACGCTTGCTAGATTTGCTAGACTTAAAGGAGATGAGACTTTCTTTTTAACAGGCACTGATGAGCATGGTCAAAAAATAGAAGAAAGCGCTATCAAAAATAACGAAAGCCCAAAAGCTTATGCTGATAAAGTTAGCAAAAGTTTTAAAGATTTGTGGGCTGAACTTGAAATTAGTAATGATTATTTTATTAGAACAACTGATGAAAATCATAAAAATTGTGTTCGTAAGATTTTTTTAAAAATGTATGAAAAAGGCGATATTTATAAAGATGAATACGAAGGTCATTATTGTGTATCTTGCGAGACTTTTCATACAAAAACTCAATTACTTGATAATGATAAATGTCCTGATTGCAAAAAGCCTACTAGAATTTTAAAAGAAGAAAGCTATTTTTTTAGATTAAGCAAATACCAAGATAGATTATTAAAATGGTATGAAGATAATCCTACTTGCATTATGCCAGCTAGCAAAAAAAACGAAGTAATAGCATTCGTAAAACAAGGCTTAAGGGATTTATCGGTAACTAGAACTAGCTTTTCTTGGGGTATAAAAATACCTGATGAATTAAATGATAGTAAGCATATAGTTTATGTATGGCTTGATGCCTTGAGTAATTATTTGAGTGCTTTAGGGTATTTAGATAATGATGAAAAAATGTCTTTTTGGCCTGCAAATATTCAATTAGTTGGTAAAGATATTTTAAAATTCCACGCAATTTATTGGCCTTGTTTTTTAATGAGCCTTGATTTAGAGTTGCCTAAAATGATAGGAGCGCACGGCTGGTGGACGGTTGAAGGCGAAAAAATGAGTAAAAGTGTAGGAAATGTAATAAATCCTATTGATGTTAAAAACGAATTTGGCAATGAGCCTTTAAGATATTTTTTATTATCTCAAATGCCTTTTGGAAATGATGGAGATTTTAGCAAACTTGCAATGGTTAATAAAATAAATGCTGAATTAGTAAATGAATTAGGTAATTTATTAAGCAGAAGCATATCAATGGCTAAAAAATATTTTGATTTAAAAGTGGAATTTGAATCAGGATTTAGCGAAGAATTAAATAAGGCAAATGAATATTTTAAAGCAAGTATAAATGCTATAAATGAGCTTAGAATGAATGAATATATAAGCGAAATTATGAAAGCTTTAAGTATAGCAAATGCGATGGTTTCAAAATATGAGCCTTGGACTATGATGAAAAACAACGAAAGCAAACAAACTCAAAGCTTATTAGCAGTAATTTTTAACATTTTAAAAAATGCTAGTATTTTATTAAGTCCTGTTATGCCAAAAGCTAGTGCAAAAATAGCTAATGCTTTAGGAGTAAATATTGATACTAAAACATATAACGATATGTTTAATTTACAAAAAGAATTTAATTTAAACGAATGCGAACATTTATTCTCAAGAGTTGAGCTTAAAGTTGAAAGCAAAGAAGAAGTAAAAAAAGAATTAAAAGAGCCAAAAATCAAAATTGATGATTTTGCAAAAATCAAAATGCAAGTAGCAACCGTCTTAGAATGTGAAAATGTAGAAGGTAGTGAGAAATTATTAAAATTCCAACTTGATTTAGGAACTGAAAAAAGACAAGTTTTAAGCGGAATTGCGAAATATTATAATGCTAAAGACTTAGTTGGCAAACAAATTATTTTACTTGCTAATTTAGAGAGTAGAAAAGTATTTAAGCATTTAAGTGAAGGTATGATTTTAAGTGCTAAAAATTCAGATGAAAGCTTAGTTTTATTAACACCGCTTACTAAATGTGAAAATGGTGCAGTGATTGGATAAAAATTGGAAATAACTAATTTTTCAGAATTAATTAATGCAAAAATTATTAATAAGCCTAGTGTTTCTAGGCTTAAAGATTTTTGCCTTAATTTAAATAGCGTTACTAATGCTAGTGCGTTTTTTACCAATGAACAAGCATTGGCAAATGAAGCTATTAAAAAAGGTGCTTATGCGATAATTAGCACTAAGGATTTATCAATTAGTGATAAAGAAGTAGCATTTTTAAAAATAAATGATTTTGAATTTGCTTTAACAAGACTGCTTGCGTTTTATTCAATTGATAAAAGGGTAGTTTTATTAGATGAATTAAGCATAGAATGTTTAAATAGGCTAAATATTACTACTTTAAAAAATGACTTATTTTATGATTTTGAAAATATTTTAAAAAATAACTTAATCTTTTGCTCAAGCAAGGAATATTTAGATAAATTAAGCTTAAGCTATGAAAATGTAAAGTATTCTTATGAAATTATTAAACGCTCTAGTTTTTTTTATCAAGATTTAATATTAAATGATGAGTATTATTACAATGTTTTTATACCTATAATATTTACAGAACAATTTGCAAAAATCAATGTATTTAAAGAACTAAATATCAATTATTCAAATCTTAAATTATTAGATTTTATATTTTTAAATGATAATAATGAAATAGTCAAAATGAGCGAAGGCTCTAAAGTTGTGTTTTTTGAAAATAACGAATTAATCATTAGCGAAATCAAAAAACATTTAAATTTATTTGAAATCACCGAAATAAAAAATCATACTTATATGTTATATAAAGGCGATAAAAATAAATTTATTAATGAATTAAATGTATTTAACGAAGGGTTATTTTTATGATTTATATAGTTTCTTTTGCGTTTTCTTTTTTGATGCTTTATTATTTAGCTTTAGTATTGCAGTTAAATAATTATAAATTTAAAAGAGTTTTATTTAATTTTTCTAAAAAGCGTTGGCATTTTTATTATCTAATAGCACCATTTTTACTCTATGTAATTACTTGTGATATTAATCATTTTTTAGCCTTAGGAGTGGCTATAATTTATCTTTTAGCTTTAATTTTTTTAGCAAAAAATATTGATAAACCTTTAGTATTTACAGCTAGGATTAAGAGATTATTTTTATTTAATTTATTAGGTGCTTTTGTATTTACCCCAATTCATTTTTATTACAAACTTAACCCACATACCTTAGATATTATAATTTTTGCATTTTTACTTTCGTATATTTGTGAGTATTTTGTAAATAAGAGTTTTTATGATAAAGCTTACAATAAAATAAGCAATTTAAAAGATTGTAAAGTAGTATTAATCACTGCAAGTTATGGCAAAACAAGTATCAAACATTACCTAGCTAGTATTACTCAAAACTATTTTAAAATTCATTATGCTAAAGGTAGTATTAACACTCTTTTAGGGCTTATTAAAGATATTAATGAAAACCTAGACCCAAATACAAATTTATTAATAATAGAAGCAGGTGCTAGAAAAAAGGGTGATATAGAAGAAATCACAAAATTAGTTCGCCCACATTATGTAATAATAGGACAAATTGGCACAGCTCATTTAGAATATTTTAAAAATATAGAAAATACTAAAGAAGTTAAAAAAGAAGCCCTAAAAAGCACTAGATTAAAATCAGCAATCACTCATAGTAGTGTAGGGGAGAGCTTTAGCTATGATAGTGCTTTAAGTGAGATAAAGGCTAGTTTAGATGGGCTTAGTTTTAAATGCAATGATGAAAAGTATTTTGCTAATTTATTAGGTAGTTTTAATGCTAGTAATTTATGTGCTTGTATTTACCTAGCTAAGGCTTTAGGTTTAAATTACGAGCAAATTAGCAAAGAAATAGCTAATTTAAAAGCTACAGAACATAGATTACAAATCATCTCTCGTGAGCCAAAATTTATAATTGATGATGGGTTTAATGGTAATTATGATGGTATGAGTGATAGTTATAGAATAATTAAAGATTATAACTTAGGTAAAAAAGTCTTAGTTAGTCCAGGCATAATTGAAGCAAGTGAAGAGTTGAACAAAAAACTATGTGAAGTAATTAATGAATGTTTTGATTTAGCAATTATTACAAGTGAGACTAATGCTAGAATATATGATGAGAATTTAAAAATTAAAAAAATCATTCTAAAAGATAAAGCAAAATTAATTGAAACTTTAGCTAATGAAACTAAAGAAAAGGATTTAATAATATTCTCAAATGACGCTCCTAATTTCATATGAAAAAATAAAATTATTAGCTAAAAAATTTTTTAGATAATAATTTTTATTATTTACCAATTATTATCCTATCTTATTTATTATTACTTCACATTTTTAAAAGGAGATATAATGAAACAATTAACAACGGATTTTGGTAACCCAATAGGTTCAAATCAAAACTCACTTAGTGCAGGTGCAATGGGACCGCTTTTAATGCAAGATTACCAATTGATTGAAAAACTTGCTCATCAAAATAGAGAAAGAATTCCAGAGCGTGCAGTTCATGCAAAAGGAAGTGGAGCTTATGGAGAATTAAGAATAACACAAGATATTAGCAAATATACAAAAGCAAAAGTTTTTGCTAAGGGTGAAGTTACTCCACTTTTCTTACGCTTTTCAACAGTTGCAGGTGAAGCAGGTGCAGCTGATGCTGAAAGAGATGTTCGTGGCTTTGCAATTAAGTTTTACACAAAAGAAGGTATTTGGGATTTAGTAGGTAATAATACTCCTACATTTTTCTTAAGAGATGCTTACAAATTCCCTGATTTTATTCATACTCAAAAAAGAGACCCAAGAACTCATTTAAGAAGCAATAATGCTGCGTGGGATTTTTGGACTTTAACTCCTGAAGCACTACATCAAGTAACAATTCTTATGAGTGATAGAGGAATTCCTGCATCATATCGTCATATGAATGGATATGGTTCTCATACTTATTCGTTTATTAATGATAAAAATGAAAGATTTTGGGTTAAATTTCACTTTAAAACCAAACAAGGAATTAAGTGCTTAACAAATGAAGAAGCAGAAAAAATTATAGCAAAAGATAGAGAATCTCATCAAAGAGATTTATATGAGAATATTGAAAAAGGAAATTTCCCTGTTTGGAGTGTAAAAGTTCAAATCCTTGCAGAAAACGAAGTTGAAAAACTTGGATTTAATCCATTTGATTTAACAAAAGTATGGCCTCATAGTATTGTTCCATTAATTGAAGTTGGAGAAATGATATTAAATCGCAATCCACAAAATTACTTTAATGAAGTAGAGCAAGCTGCATTTAGCCCAAGCAATATCGTTCCAGGTATAAGCTTTAGCCCTGATAAAATGCTTCAAGCTAGAATTTTTAGTTATCCTGACGCACAAAGATACAGAATTGGTGCAAACTATCATCAATTACCTGTAAATAGAGCTAGAAATGAAGTTAGCACATATAATGTTGCAGGTGCTATGAATTTTGGTATAGGTGATAATTTAGCTAATGGTGCTTATTATGAGCCAAATACTTTAGGTGGTGCAAGTGAAAATGCTAAATATCTTGAGCCTGATTTGGCAATAGGTAATAGTGCAGCTAGATATGCTCCGCTTGATAATGATTTTTATACACAACCAAGAAATCTATTTAATATCTTACCTGCTGATGAAAAAGAAAGACTATATAAAAATCTAGCAGCAAGTTTTGATGGTGTAAAAGATGAAATCATTGCAAAAGCTCTAGCACATTTTGAAAAAATTAGCCCTGAATATGCAAATGGCGTAAGAAAAGCTTTAGGAAAATAAAATGCAATTAAGTAGTGCCGAATTAGCAAGATACGATGAATTATGTAAAATGGCATTGGATTTTGCAAGAAATAATGATTACAACACTCTCCTTAACATGATAAAGGCAGGATTTAATGTTGATTTTAAAGACCATCGTGGAAACACACTTTTAATGTTGGCTTGTTATAACGGCTCTTACGAATGCGCTCAAATGCTTATTAGCAATGGTGCAAGTGTTGATATGAAAAATGATAAAGGTCAAACTCCACTAGCTGGAGTTTGCTTTAAAGGTTATTTAAATATCGTAAAACTGCTAGTAGAAAATGGAGCGAATATTGATGAAAACAATGGTTTAGGAATGACTCCTTACACATTTGCTTTAATGTTTGGAAGAACTGAAATTGCTGAATATTTAGCTTCGCAAAAATCTAGTATATTAAAAAAATTAACGTTAAAACTCTTAAAACTCTTCAAAAAAGTATAAAATTTAAAAGCAAATAATATTTTTTATAAATAATTAATATTATTTGCTATTTTATGATATATTTTGCAAAAAATTTTAAAGGAGATAAAATGTTAAATTGTAACAATCTAAATTCTTTTGTATTATTAACTAAAGCCCATTGACCCTTACTCTTATTTTTTAATTTCCCAATTTTTATTATTGTTTATTTTTTTTAGTTTTTTATTTTTAGCATTTTAAGCTTTATAGCTTTATTTTATTTGCTTGAAAATAAATTTGTTTTATTGTTTTTAAAGGAAAAATTATGAAAAAATTTATTATTTTATTAGCATTTGTAATGCAAATTTTCGCACAAGATTTGATTAAAGTTGGAATTGACCCAGCATATGCACCATTTGGATATATGAAAGATGGTAAAGCATATGGATTTGATATAGATTTAGTAAATGAAATGGCTAAAATATTGGATATTAAAGTGGAATTTGTTCCTATGGATTTTGATGGTTTAATAAGTGGTTTAAAACTTAAAAAAATTGATATGATAGCTTCAGGGCTTAGAAATACACCAGAAAGAGCTAAAAGCGTTGAGTTCAGTGATTTTTACTACATAAGTAGTAATTATTTTTTAAAACAATCTTCAAGAACTGATATTAATGAAATTAATGGACTTACTATAGGAGCACAATTAGGCTCAATTCAAGCTGATATATTAGCTAGATTTAAAGATGTAAAAATATTTTTAAATGCTGATACTTCAAATTTAATCTTAGCATTAGTTGGTGGCAAAATTGATTCTGTTTTAGTAGATAAAACTGTAGCCAAAGGATATTTAAGAAATTATAAAAATTTAGTTGTATTTAAGAAAACTGAAGAAAAAACTGATGGTCTAAGTTTTGCTTTTGCTAAAGGAAATACAAAGTTAAGAGATGAATTTAATAGGGCACTTAAAATTATAAAAGATAGTGGAATTTATGATAATTTAATAAAAAAATATGATATGGAATAAGGAAAAATTATGAAAAAATTAATTATTTTATTAGCATTTGTAATGCAAATTTTCGCACAAGATTTGATTAAAGTTGGTATGTCGCCTGGTTTTGCTCCGTTTGGATATATAAAAGATGAAAAAATCGTTGGCTTTGATATAGATTTAGTAAATGAAATAGCTAAAGTGTTGGATATTAAAGTAGAATTTGTTCCTATGGATTTTGATGCTTTAATGGGCGCTGTTAAATTAGGCAAAATTGATGTGATAGCTTCAGGACTTAGCAATACTCCTGCAAGGGCAAAAAATGTTGAGTTTAGTGATATTTATTACACTGGTTCAAATTGTTTTTTAAGATTAAAATCAAGAACTGATATTAAAGATTTAAATAATTTAGTAGTAGGAGTGCAATTAGGTTCAATTCAAGCTGCAATGCTTAATGAAATTCCTTCGGCAAAACCATTTTTAAATTCTGAGATTTCAAATCTAATCCTAGCATTAGTAAATGGCAAAATAGATGCTGTTATAGTTGATAAATTAGTAGCTAGAGGATATTTAAATACCTATAAAGAAATTGAAATATTTAAAGATATAAAAGAAAAAGGTGGCACTAGCTTTGCATTTGCTAAAGGCAATATTAAATTAAGAGATGATTTTAATAAGGCTTTAGAAATTGTAAAAAGTCAAGGAATTTATGAAAAATTATTAGAAAAATATGAAATGTGATATTTTTTAATATAAATTTTGTTAATTTTGTTACAAATCGTAACGAAATTAACAAAAAAAATAATTTTTTATCATCATTAACAAAAAATATTGATATTATTATTTAAATTATTTTAAAGGAGAAAAAATGCAAAAGAGTGTTGCTAAATTATTTTTAAGACTTCGTTGATGCTTACTACTATTTTTTAATTTCCCAGATTTTATCATTGTTAATTTTTATTATTGTTAGTTTTATCATTGTTATTTAGGTTATTTTAGTTTTTTGCTTTAAGCAATTTAGTTATTTATTTTTATTAAAAGGATTAATTATGAAAAAGTTATTTTTAGGTTTTGCGCTAGTTGCACAAATTTTTGCTCAAGATATTTTAAAAGTAGGAACATCTCCTGGTTATGCACCATTTGAATATATGAAAGATGGTAAAATTGTTGGATTTGATATGGATTTAGTGGAAGAAATAGCAAAAATACTAGATATTAAAGTTGAATTTGTTGCTATTGAATTTGATGGTTTAATCAATGCTTTAAAAGCGGGAAAAATTGATGTTATAGCTTCTGGAATGAATGAAACTCCGCAAAGAGCAAAAAGTGTTGATTTTTCTAATTCATATTATAACGGGGTAAATTATTATGTTAAATTAAAAGAAAATACTAATATAAATTCTTTAGAAGATTTATCAAAAGGGGCTAAATTAGGAGCTCAATTAGGCACTTTACAAGCTGATGAAGTTAGTAAAATTAAAGGCGTAAAACCATATTTAAATTCTGAATTAATAGTTTTTGTTTTAGCAACGGTTAATAAAAAAATAGATGGTTTTGTATTAGACGCTGCTGTGGCTAAAGGCTATATTAATACTTATCCTGAACTTAGCGTATTTGCTAAAACACCAATTTTAGGTGATGGAGTGAGTTTTGCATTTGCTAAAGGTAATACAAAATTAAAAGATGATTTTAATAATGCCTTAAAAATTCTAAAAGACAACGGAACTTATGTAAAATTATTACAAAAATACGATTTAGATAATTAAGGAGAAAGTATGAAAAAAATTGTTTTAGCTTATAGCGGGGGTCTTGATACTTCAGCAATTATTCCTTGGCTTAAAGAAAATTATGATTGTGAAGTGTATGCTTTAGTAGCTGATGTGGGTCAAGATAAAAATGAATTAGTAGATGTTAAACAAAAGGCGTTTAATTCAGGGGCAAAAGATTGTGTGGTAGTTGATTTAAAAGAAGATTTTGTTAAAAACTATATATATCCTACAATTTTAAGCGGGGCATTATATGAAGGCACATATTTACTAGGCACTTCAATGGCAAGACCGGTAATTGCTAAGGCTTTAGTTGATTATGCAATAAGCATTAATGCTGATGCTATCGCACATGGAGCTACAGGAAAAGGAAATGACCAAGTAAGATTTGAATATACTATAAACGCACTAGCACCTAAGTTAGAAGTTATAGCTCCTTGGAGAATTTGGAATATGAAATCAAGAGAAGATTTGCTTGATTTTTTAGCGTTAAAAAATATTAAAACAACAGCGAGTAAAGAAAAAATCTATAGCAAAGATGCAAACGCTTGGCATATTTCAACTGAAGGTGGAGTTTTAGAAGACACAACAACTTTTAATAATGAAGATTGTTTTTGTCTAAGTGTAAATCCAAAAATAGCTCCTAATGAAGCTGAATTAGTAAAATTAAGCATTGAAAAAGGTGTGGTTACAAAGGTAAATAATATTAGCTTAAGTCCTTACGAAGCGTTAAATAAGCTTAATGAAATAGGGGCAAAACACGGAGTTGGTAGGATTGATATTGTGGAAAATAGGCTTGTGGGAATGAAATCAAGGGGATGCTATGAAACACCTGGTGGAACAATTATAAATACTGCTTTAAGAGCGTTAGAGCAAATCGTTCTTGATAGAGATAGCTTAAAATTAAGAGCTATGTTAGGACTTGAAATGAGCTATTTAGTGTATGATGGTAAGTGGTTTTGCCCTACAAGAGCTGCTATTAGTGCTGCGATTAATGAATTTAGCAAAGATTTAAATGGAGAAATAATTATAGAATTATATAAAGGTAATTGCAATGCAATGAGTAAAAGCTCTCCTAATAGTCTTTATGATAAAGATTTTGCAACTTTTAGTGAAGATGAAGTTTATAATCAATTTGATGCAGCAGGATTTATAAGACTATTTAGCTTAAGTGCAAAAATTAGAGCACTAAAAAAATCTTAATTTAATATTTTAGGTCTTTTCATTAAGACCTAAAATTATTCTATTTCTATATTTGCTTTATTTACAATCTAATTCTATTTTCTAGCTATTCAAAACACTATTATTACGATATTTATTTTAATTTTTACACAAAGCATATTGATGAATTAAATAATATTTTTTATCAAAAAATAAATTATAAAACTATAAAATTTTATATAAATAATATTTTTTATTATCTAAAAAACTTTATAATCTTTTTACTTTAATTAAAAGGAGAAAATAATGAAAAAAATTATGTTATCTTTAAGTTTATTAGTAGGTTTAAATGCTGCTAGTTTAATTGATGAAGCAAAAGAAGCAGGTTTGGTTGCTATACCTAGCGATAAAGCCAAATTAGAAGAATTAATTAAACAATATGCACCTGATTATGTAGAATATCCTACCACTAAAGAAAGAGTTGAGCTTGGTAAAAAACTATATTTTGACCCAAGAATTTCAAAAAGTGGAATTATATCTTGTAATACCTGTCATAATTTAGGTTTAGGTGGAACTGATGGAGTTCCAGCAAGTACAGGGCATAAATGGTCTCCTAATCCACATCATCTAAACTCTCCAACGGTTTATAATTCTGTATTTAATTCTTCACAATTTTGGGATGGTCGTTCAGGTCATTTACAAGACCAAGCAAAAGGACCTATCCAATCATCAGTAGAAATGGCAGCTATACCAAGTGAAGTTGTGAGCAAAATTACTTCAATTCCTGAATATGTTAATGATTTTAAAAAAGCTTATGGAGATAAAAAAATTGATTTTGATTTAATTGCTACAAGTATTGGTATTTTTGAAAGAACCTTAATAACTCCATCAAGATTTGATGAATTTTTAAATGGTAATGAAAAAGCTTTAAGTAAAGAAGAAAAACAAGGATTAAAACTATTTATAGATAAAGGTTGCACTGCTTGTCATACAGGCATTAATCTTGGTGGGACACTACAAGCATTTGAAGTTGCTAATAAATATAAATATGCAAATATAGGTGATTTTAAAGGAGATAGCGATGGTTTAATTAAAGCTCCTACATTAAGAAACATTGAATTAACCGCACCTTATTATCATAATGGTGCTATTTGGGAATTGGATGAAGCTGTTAAATTAATGGGAAAAATCCAATTAGGAATAGAAATAAATGATGAAGAATCACAATTAATAATTACATTCTTAAAATCACTAACAGGTAAAATGCCTGATATTACATATCCTAGCTTACCTGCTTCAACTTCTAAAACAATCAAACCTGATTTAGAATATTAAAACATTCCTAGCTAAATGCTAGGAATTTAAATTAAAATAATGCTTCTTTATTTTCTTCAACTTTTGGGATAAATAGTTTTAATCCACCTAGCATATGAAAATGCAAATGAAACACTTCTTGTCCTGCATCAGCACCTACATTAGTAAGTAATTTATATCCGCTTTTATCAAGTCCTAATAATTTTGCAACTTCGTGAATAAAATCTGTCATTTTCGCCATTGTAGCACCGTCAACTTCTTGAAAACTTACAAATCTTTTTTTAGGAATTATTAATATATGAACAGGAGCTTTTGGGTCTATATCGTGAAATGCTAAAAATTCATCATTTTCTAAAACTTTACTAGATGGGAGTTCGCCTATTACAATTCTTTCAAAAACATTTAAATCGCTCATTTTCTTTCCTTTTTTTAATAGTCTTAATCGTTTATTTATGTAATTTACACTAAAATTGTAAAAAATCAATAAAAAGGCTAACTCTTGGAAGATATTTTAATTAGTTTAGATAATTGTTCTTCGCTTGAAGAATTAGAGCAAATAAAGGTGCAAATTCTTGGTAAAAAAGGTTATTTAACAAGTGAATTTGCTAAGTTAAAAGACTTAGAAGGTGATGAAAAAAAACAAAAAGCAGAAATTTTAAATAAATTAAGAGATGAATTTAACGATAAATTTATTCAAAAGCAAAAATATTTAAAAGATGAATTTATAAAAGCAAAAGCTAAAAAAGATGCTTTCAATTTTGCTTATTTTGATGAGCGTTCAAATTCTGGTGCTCTTCATCCTGTAATGAGCACAATGGATAAGATAATTGATTATTTTTTAAGACAAAATTTTAGTCTTGAAGAAGGTCCGTTGATTGAAGACGACTTTCATAATTTTGAAGCTTTAAATTTACCTAAATCACATCCTGCTAGAGATATGCAAGATACTTTTTATTTTATAGATAAATTACTACTTAGAACTCAAACAAGTCCGGTGCAAATAAGAACTATGAAAAAACAAAATCCACCTATTAGAATGATTGCACCTGGTGCCGTATTTAGAAGAGATTTTGATATTACACACACTCCTATGTTTCATCAAATAGAAATGCTTGTGGTTGAAGATGGGGATAAAATATCTTTTGCTAATTTAAAATATGTTTTAGAAGAATTTTTAAGATATATGTTCGGAGATGTAAAAGTTAGATTTCGTCCAAGCTTTTTCCCATTCACAGAGCCTAGTGCAGAAGTTGATATATCTTGTGTATTCTGCGGCGGTTGTGGT
>NZ_JACGAY010000008.1:0-70278 GCF_020137705.1 Campylobacter sp. RM9333 | reverse complement strand
TTTGTTATTTTTTATGTAATAGAGTAGAACATTTTTTATTTTTTATGTAATAGAGTAGAACATTTTTTTATCTACTATATTACATATTATTGTTGGATACAAAGAGCTTTATGTAATAGAGTAGAACATTTTTTTATCTACTATATTACATATTATTGTTGGATACAAAGAGCTTTATGTAATAAAGTAGAACATTTTTTATTTTTTATGTAATAGAGTAGAACATTTTTTATCTACTATATTACATACTATTGTTGGATACAAAGAGCTTTATGTAATAGAGTAGAACATTTTTTATTTTTTATGTAATAGAGTAGAACATTTTTTATCTACTATATTACATATTATTGTTGGATACAAAGAGTTTTATGTAATACATTGGTGGTTTAAAGAAAAGTTTATTATATATTATTAATAACCAAAATTTTAAAGATTATAGAATTTATTTATAAAAATTATATCAATGAATTTAATAGCATAAAGCCTAGTATTAAAGAATTACTCAAGAGAGAAAAATTATAAAATGTTTAATCAATACATAGCAAAATCTTATAAAAATAAATTATTTTCATAATATATATTTTAATTGTTTTACTTTGTAATTAATGTTTTATGATGTATAAATTATAAGTGCAAAATATAATGATTTTACTTTATTATAAAAGCTAAAATTAATTGATTAAATTATCTAATTAGTATGAAAATTTTATTTTAAATTGTTTTAATATAAGAACATTTGTTTTTAAGATTTTAAAATTAATTATATTTATAAGTATTAAATGCCTAAAAATAGGCATTTAATTAAGCTTTTATATCTACTACATTGCCGCCTAATTCAGCTATTTTATCATCTATAGCTTTTACAGCGCGTTCAATTGTAGCATTTGCAATATCAGCATATCCTTTGCTAAAACCACCTAAAGTCTTATCGGCGTCTTTAAAACCACGCATAATTCCTTCACGACCTGCTTTTAGCTTTTCAATATCATCTCCAGCACCAGCTAGAACAAAACCAGCTATTCTATCGCCAGTTTGCTTACTACCCCAATAGCCATCTTCACTAATTAATTCTTTAGCTTTTGTAGGAGTTAAGTTTTGTAAATTCTCAAAACCATCACCTAATTTACCTAAAGTTCCAAGAAAAGTATTAAGTTGCATTTCATTTTTTGAAAAACTAAATATGCTTCCTTGAGTATTAAATTGAGAAAAGCTAATTTGCATACTTTGTGCTATATAAGCATTTGTAATATCCTTACCACTAATACTACTTAAATCCCTATCTCCTAAGTCAATGCCTATATTTTTTAAATTATCTTTTATAGCATTTCTTGCATCATCTTGAGTTTTTACACTTTTTGGTAAGCCACTCGTAAAACCTGAATTACTAACAGAACCTACATTCATAATCTTCTCCTTTTAAATATAGTCTTTTTTATATCGGCTAAATAATAAATTTATTTAATTTTTTAATAAAAATAAATTTATTTTAAATAATTTAATACTAAATTTGCAAAATACTTACTAGCTAGCAGCAATACTTCATCGTTGAAATTATATTCTGGATGATGAAGATTTGCACTATCTCCGTTATTTATAAAAGCATATGTTCCTTTAACCTCATCTAAAAATGCAGAAAAGTCTTCACTACCCATTAAATGCGGGTGTTTAAACTCACATTCATCTTCACCAAAACTCTCAATCGCAGCAAGTCTTGCTAACTCATGTGCTTCATCATTATTGATAGTAGCTTTTATATTTTCAGCTCTTTTTACTATGGCTTTTATATTAAAAGCATTTGCTAAGTTTGTTGCTAATTCTTTAATTCTTGTATCAATAAATTCAAGCTCTTGATTGCTAAGACCTCTTACATTTATCATAACACTAGCTTCATTTGGGATTATATTAAATGCTTTTGTAGTTCCTGCTAGAAAGCCTGTAACATTTACAACGCTATCTTTTAATTCTAAAGATTTAAAAGTATATAAAGCATTTACAAAATTATTTGCAACGCTTATTGGGTCTTTACATAAATGTGGAGCCGATGCGTGTCCGCCTAAGCCTATAAAATCTACTTTATAAGCACTTACACCTGCCATCATTACGCCTTTTTTCATAAAGAATTTCTTATTTTCATAGCCTTTCATCTGTGAAATTGGCATATTATGAATTCCATAAATATAATCAACCTTAAAGCGTTCTAAAACTCCATCTTTTATCATTCTCATAGCACCGCTTAACATTTCATTATCACAGCATTCTTCAGCAGGTTGAAAAAATAAATTAAGAGTTCCATTAAAATTAGCACTTGCTAAATACTTAGCAGCCATTAATAATCCTGCCGTATGCCCATCGTGTCCGCAAGCGTGCATACAGCCATTCTTACTAGCATAATCAAGTCCTGTGCATTCTTCTATACTAAGTGCATCCATATCAGCTCTAAGACCTATGCTTTTAGTAGAATTTCCTTTCTTTAATACTCCTACAACACCCGTTTTTCCTATGCCTTCATAAACTTCATAACCAAATTCTTTTAGTTTATTTGCAACTAATTTTGCGGTATTAAACTCATTAAATCCTAGCTCTGGATTTGCGTGTATGCTATGTCTTAACTCTATAAATTCTTTATGTAAATTATTTAATTCTTTCATTAGTAATACACCTTATTTTCTTTTAAAAAGCTTCTTAAATCTTCGTATTCGCTATTGGTTAAAAATCTATATTTTTTAGGCTTTAACACACCCAAATCAACCCTACCAAAAGCAACCCTTTTAAGTTCCACTACTTCTAAATCAAATTCAGCAAAAAAGCGTCTTAATTCTCTATTTTTGCCTTCATCAATAATAACTCTTAGTTTTGTATATCCACCACTACTTCCAAAAATCTCATATTCTAAAAAAGGCTTTAGACTAAGATTTGTGATTTTGCTTTTTGGGTGTGCTCCTTTTAAGCTATTTACAATCTCAAGTCCATTTTCCATAGCATTGATTACATCTTTACTTATAGTGCCTTTAATTTTTAAGTAATATTCACGCTCTAAGTTACTTTGCATTAAAAAATCAGCTATTACAGGACTATCTACTAATAAAAGTATGCCCGTTGATGAAAAATCTAATCTTCCAACAGGATTAAAATGTCTAAAATCTCTTGGCAAATTATCATATATCAAGGCTCTTCCACGCTCATCTTTATGGCTTACTAATTCGCCTTTATCTTTATGATATACGATGACGCTAAATTCACTTTTTTTATAAATTCTTTTACCTTTTACAAAAACTTTATCATCAATTCCAACTTCACTCCAGTCTTCTAAGCAAACTTTGTTATTAATCTTTACTAAGCCTTCTTTTATTAATTTGTCAGCTTCTTTTCTTGAATACTTGCTATTGTGTGCTATAAATTTATTAAGTCTCATCACTCATCCAATAATTGTAATAATCCTATTATTTTTTCATTCTCAAGAACTACTAAAATTGATATTTTGTTTTCTTTCATATAAGAAAACGCCTTATGTGCTAAAACTGATTTTTCTATGGTTTTAGGATTTTTACTAGCATATTCTAAGGCTAATTGCTCTAAAGAAAAATCATCCTTAGCCATAGCTCTTCTTAAATCCCCATCACTTAAAAATCCAACTAATTTTTCATTATCAACCAATAAAGCACAACCAAAACTTGCCTTGCTCATACAAATAATAGCGTCTTTTAAACTAGCATTTTTGCTTATTATCGGTAGATTGTTTTTATGCATTAAATCACTAACTTTTACATAATACTTTTTACCTAATGCTCCACCCGGATGATTTATACCAAAATCACTAACACTAAAATCTTTTAAATTAATAACACAAGCTAAAAGCGCATCAGCTAAAGCTAGAGTTAGAGTAGTTGAGCTAGTAGGTGCTGGCAGATTTGTGATTGCTTCATTACAATTTGTAGCAATATTGAAACTACAAGCATTTGCTAATGGAGAATTGCTTTGAGAAATGCTAATTAAAGTAGCATTTCTATCATTTAAAAATGGTAATATTTTTAATACTTCTTCGCTTTTACCACTAAAAGAAATTAAAATCACCACATCATCTTTACAAATATTTCCTAAATCTCCGTGCATTAACTCACTAGCATGAATAAAAAATGACCTTACCCCACAACTAGCAAACGAAGCTGCAATTTTGCGTCCAACGATACCACTTTTACCAACTCCAACAATGATTAAATTCCCTTTGCATTCACTAATTACCTTAGCAACTTCACAAAAACTCTCATCTAAAGAATTTGACGCTTCTTCTAAAGCGAAGGCTTCTCGCTTTAGAATGTTTTTTGCAATTTCTAGCATATTTTATCCTTAATGAATATTTAATAATAAATACGGATATTTTTTATATTTTTTGAAAAAATACTTCTTAAGTGCATTTCTTAGTGCAGGTTCAAATGCCTTTTTATCCTTTAATAAAGTATCTTTTGCATCAGCTATAAATAATTTAATATAATTGCTAACATCAGTTGCAAAATCTTGAGCTAGTTTATTTGATACTAAACCAAAATTGATTATATGTGCGTGATTTAGTGTCCTTGCACCCATATTAATATGAAGATTAAGCTGCACTATTCCATGCTCTGCAAGATTTTTTCTAGTATTTAATAAATCATCATGCACTTCTCTATCTACTTGATTATCTATATAAGTTTTACCTGTTTTAACGGTTTTTAATCTTCTTAATTTATTCCAGCTAATCTCCATTTGATCGCCATTATTTAATAAATATATATTTTTTTCATTCACACCACAAGCAATTGCACTAGCTTTGTGCTTACTAATATGAGAATACTCTCCATGCACAGGCAAGAAATATTTAGGTTTTACAAGTCTTAAGATTAGCTTTTGTTCTTCACTTGCTGCATGACCGCTTACATGAATTTCACTAAATTCTTGATAAGCAACACTTGCTCCATGACGCATTAATAAATCAATTACACCTGATACACTTGCTTCATTACCAGGAATTGCTTTAGCACTTATAATTACTTGATCATTAGGCTTAATTTTTACATGTTTGTGTTCGCTTGTAGCCATTCTATATAATGCACTCATACTCTCACCTTGTGAGCCTGTAGTTACTATTAATATCTCTTCATCAGGATATTTATCAAGCTCATCAGCACTTATAAAAATCTTTTTATCAAATTTTAAATATCCAAGCTCAATTGCTGTAAATAGATTTCTTTCCATAGAACGACCTATAATACAAACTTTTCTATTATATACAAGTGCGTGTGTGATTGCTTGATGGATTCTGTGAATGTTTGAGCTAAATGTACTCATAATCACACGACCTTTGCATCTTGAATAAATCAAATCAAAAGTCCCACCAACGGTGCTTTCGCTCTTAGTTACACCTTCGCGGTAACTATTAGTACTATCGCTAAATAAACATAAAACACCTTTTTCGCCATAATAAGCTAAACGATGTAAATCACTAGCATAACCATCTATTGGAGTATGGTCAATCTTAAAATCTCCCGTATGAATAATAGTTCCAGCAGGAGTATTTATAGCTAATGCACAGCTATCTATAATACTATGAGTTATATGCATAAACTCAACTTTAAAAGAGCCAATTTCATAAATTTGTCTTTTTGTAATTGGTCTAAATAATTTGCATTTATCTTTAAGCCCGTGTTCGCTAAATTTATTTGAAATCATTCCAAGTGGAAGCGGCGTAGCATAAATCGGAAAATCAAATTCTTTATAAAAATAAGGCATTGCTCCAATATGATCTTCGTGAGCATGAGTGATAAGAACAGCTTTTACTTTATCTTTTATCTTTCTAACATAAGAAAAATCAGGAACTACAATATCAACACCTAAAGTATCAGCATCAGGAAAGCTCATTCCAACATCAATGATAATAGCTTCATCTTCATACTCAATTACGCTCATATTTCCACCAATAGCACCAAGTCCGCCTAATGGAGTAAATTTAACACTTGCATTACCTTTGTAATTTATCCAAGGATATAGCCTTTTTTCTTGAGCTTTTTCGTTTTCTTTCATTGATTCAGCTAAGGCTTTTTGCCAATCTAAATCACCTTTTAAAGAAGCTGGTAAGATTTTTTTCTTACGCTTTTTTTTCTTTTTAGCTTTTTTATCGTCAATTTCTTCTTCTAATTCTTCTAAAAGTTCATCTTCGTTTTCAGCGTTTTCATAACTTCTTGCTACTTTTGTTTTTTCTAAATCTTCAATATTCATTTTCATCCTTTAGTAATTTAAAAAGTTCTAAGAATGATTTAACAGATATTTCATGAGCTCTTTTGTTTTCATCAATTTCTAGCTTATCTAATGCTTGTTTTACCTTTGTTTTATTTGAAAATGAACTAAGCATTTTTTTTCTTGGTTGATTAAAGGCTATCTTGATAAAAGAATTAAAAGCTTTTAAATCTTTTTTATCCAACAAATTAGGCTTTTTAATAAGCTTAATTACACTAGAATTTACTTTTGGCATAGGAGTGAATGCACTAGGTGGCACTTCACAAACATTAACTTTATCACAAAGTAAATCCGTAATAACACTTAAAGCACAATAATCAATCCCAAAAAATCTATCTGCTAATTCTTTTTGAATCATCACAAGCATACCTATGCAGTTATCATCAAATAAAGCATTTATAATAATTTGCGAACTAATATAATACGGCAAATTAGCACATATAAAATAAGGCTCATCGCTAATTTTTACATTCATAACATCAGCATTTATTAGCGTAAAATCTCCACTTAAAATCTCTTTATTAAAACGCTCGTTTAAAATAGGAATTAAACTATCATCTATTTCAAAACTTGTTAATTTAAAACCGCTTTTAAGTATTGGAGCAGTTAAATCACCTAAGCCAGGCCCAATTTCAATTAATTTTGCTTTTAAATCTTTGGGTATCGCTTGGATGATCTGCTGTTTTACTAACTCATCTTTTAAAAAATTTTGTCCGAATTTCTTTTTTGCCTTAATCATTTGGGGAGTATATGAAAAAATATTTAATGTATAGAAAAATTATTTTGAAATTCCTATTTCAAATTCTCAAATAAAAAATAATAAAAAGTGGGAAATTTAAAATGGTGGTTAGAGGCAGAATCGAACTGCCGACACGCAGATTTTCAGTCTGCTGCTCTACCGACTGAGCTATCCAACCACCGAAGTAAAAGCCGTTATTATATATGATAATTCTTAAATTATGCTTAAATTTTTTCTAATGCGAAAATTTGTTGTTTTAAAAACGAATAATTAAGTATTGAAAGTATAAAAACTACAATACTAGCAATACTTAAAAATGAAATTCCTATTTCAAATTCTTGAAAAAATAAAATTATCAAACATAAAATCATTACTAAACAACTAAGACTTATCGCTTTTATTTGTCTTTTTTTAGCCTTATCAAAATTATTTTCATTTTGATTTTTAAATAAAATCACTCTATCAATAGCAACTACAAAATAAGTATTTTCGTAATTTTTTAATTCATCTTGGATTATAAATTCTTTATTTTTATAAAGTAATTTATTATTTTTCACACTATACTCACTTGTAATTAAAGCACTTTTTGCAAGTCTTAAAAAGCTAAACATCTAAATCTTTCATATATTTTATAAACAAATCCCCACGCTCAGCATAAGAACTAAACTCATCTAAACTAGCACACGCAGGACTTAATAATGCTATTTCTTTAGTTGTTAAATCTTTATAAATCATACTTACAGCTTCTTTTAGATTGGTTCTAATTGGGTTTAATCCGTGCTTTTTAGCAATATCGCTAAAATCGCTCTTACCTATTAAATAAAGCTTTATATTTTTATCTAATTTTGAGAAAAACTCATTTAAATCTTGACCTTTAGCATCTCCACCAGCAATTAAATGTAAAGGCTCTTTAAAACTATTAATAGCAGCAAGTGCAGCTGAAATATTAGTAGCCTTGCTATCATCAATCCAAATTCTATCTTTGCTATCTTTAAAAATCTCAACTCTATGACGACCAATTTTAAACTTAGATATTTTTTCATATTCAATTTTGCCACTAATAATCTTACAAGCAGCCAACGCTAAACACGCATCTAATAAAAACGGCTCATTGTAATTTAATCTAGCTAAATCAATATCAAAAAGTTTAGCTAAATCACTAGAATTCTCATAAAAATATTTAATACAATTTGCACTCTTTAAATACTCTTCATATTTTTTAGGCACAATAATACTTGCTGTTTTATTCATTCTAAAAATTAAATCAAGTTTTGCTTTTTCATAATTATTAAAGCTTCCATGCCAAGAAATATGATCATCACAAATAGGTAATAATACATAAAGTTCAGGTCTTGCAACCTTAGTATAATGAAGGGCAAAAGAACTCATCTCAAGAACAACTAAAGGTGCTTTAAGATTCATTAATGCAATTGGTTTTCCTATATTTGCTCCTGCTTCAATATTAAGCAAATAAGAAATCATTTCCGTTGTAGTAGTCTTACCATTAGTCCCACTAACCCAAATACTAAGCCCTAAAGCTTCGTTATAAAAATCAATCTCACTTGTTAAATTCTTAGCACTTTTACATAAAATATGATTAGGCGCAATTCCAGGACTAACTACTTCTATACTACTTTTATCAGGATTAAAATAGCTTGTAGGTAAAAGCTTATTACCAAATTCATCTTCACTACAAACGCTAAATTTATCATCATATATATACCATTCACCCTTTTTATAAGTGCTTGTAATCGCCTTAGCAACATTTCCATATCCAAACATTGATAACATAAAACTCACCTTAATTTAATAGTAATTAACGCTAAAACATTGCAAATAAATGCAATTAGCCAAAATCTAACTATGATTTTATTTTCACTCCAACCAATTTGCTCAAAATGATGATGAATTGGAGCCATTTTGAAAATCCTTTTATGAAATATTTTAAAACTTCCAACTTGTAAAATAACGCTAATAGTCTCAAGAACAAAAACAAAACCTATTAAAATTAATAAAATCTCATTTTTTGAAATTATCGCTAAATATCCAACAATAGCTCCTAATGTAAGAGAGCCGCTATCTCCCATAAATACTTGTGCTGGATGGCAGTTATACCATAAAAATCCTAGTAAAGCACCAATTAATGCAAGTGCAATCACAACGCATTCTTCACTCCCGCTTACTCTAGGTAACAATAAATAATTAGCATAAACAGCATTTGAGCTAAGATATAAAAACACTGATAATGTAAATAGTGAAAACACACTAGGCACACAAGCAAGCCCATCAAGCCCATCAGTTAGATTAATAGCATTTGAGCTAGAAATTAACACCAATACCCAAAATAATAAAGCAAAATACTTCATATCAATTATAGGATATTTATAAAATGGGACAAAAAGTTCTGTGCTAAAATTCCCATATATCATAATAGGTAATATTGTTATTAAAGATGCAATTAACATTAAAATCATTTTAGAGCGTGGTTTTAACCCAGCTTTATTTGCCTTTTTTAATACCTTGCCTAAATCATCAATTATTCCAATAGCACCAAAACAAACAATACACAAAATCGCACTAAAACTATAAACATTAAATGTAGTAAAAACAAGACTAGATAATAAAGCAGCACAAATAAAAACAACCCCACCCATTGTAGGAGTATTAGATTTTTTTTGATGATTTAGTGGTGCATCACTTAAAATTGGCTGATTAGCCCCTACACTCTTTGCCCAAGAAATAAAAAGTGGCATAATAATTAATGTAATAATAAACGATAATAAAAACGCTAAAAAAGCCCTAACGCTAATGTAAGAAAATAAGTTTATATCAAGGTTAAACATTTTTGTTCCTAATAAATTTATAAAAAAGGCAAATATTATAATAAAATTATAAATTTTTAGAGTATTATTTCTCTTTTAACCAATATAAGGAGTTTATATGTTAAATCCAGTTCTAACAATTGCAGGAAGTGATTGCAGTGGTGGTAGCGGACTTGAAGCTGATTTAAAAACCTTTACTATGCATAAAACTTTTGGAATGGCAGTAGTTTTAGGAGTATATGCTGTAAATACTCAAGGAGTTTATGGTGCTTGTGTTATGAATGAAGATATTGTATCGGCTCAATTTGATGCAGTATTTAAAGATATTCCACCAAAAGCACTAAAAACAGGATTAATGGGGGATGCTAATTTAATAAGATTAACTATTGAAAAATTTAAAGAATATAAACCTAAAAATATAGTAATTGACCCTGTTATGTTTGCTAAAAGTGGTTTTAGATTAATAGGAGATGAAGATTTTAAGCTTTATGTAAATGAGTTTATCAAATTCGCTGATATTTTAACGCCTAACAAATTAGAAGCCGAACTTTTATGTGGATTTGAGATTAATTCTAAAGAAAAACTAAAAGATGCTGCTAAAAAATTAATAGACTTAGGTGCTAAAAGCGTGATTGCTAAAGGTGGAAAATATTTTGATTTAGCAATAGATTATTTTTATGATGGAAAAGACTTTTACGAGCTTTACGGCAAACCTTTAAATACCACAAACGATCACGGAGCAGGATGCACTTTAAGTGCTTCTATAGCTGCTAATTTAGCTAATGGACTTTCTAAACTACAAGCTGTAAAAGATGCTAAATTATATACACAAAATGCAATGGAATTTGCTCCAAACTTAGGAAGTGGCAGAGGCCCATTAAATCATATGTTTAATTTATAAAAAGGCAAAATATATAATTTTGCCTAAAACTTATATCCAAAACCAATCTTAAAAAAATAAGAATTAAATTCTTTAAAAAACTGCTTACTTAAATCAATATCCAAACTTAAACTATCATTTAATAAATACTTAGTTTGTATTCCAAGCTCAAAACTATTAAGATTTTTAAAATATAGATTTTCTTTAGAATATCCATCACTTATAATAAGCAATTTATCCTTGCTTAAGCTTTTAAAATAATTACTATTTAGCGAAAATGCAAAATCATTGTTAAGGTATTCTAAAGCAAAACCTAATTTTAAAAAGCAATTATTTTGCCTTTTAAATAAAGCTTTTATATATTCATTTTTATATTTTGTCTTTGGTAAGTATTCAAAAACAAAAGCAATATTTGGCTTATATACAAAATAATTTTCATAACTTAATCCAAATTCTACTTTTGAATTAACGCTAAAATAATCTTTATTTATAATCCCTAAATCATCAAGATTTATCGCAACTTCGTGCTCATTGTATTTAAAATCAGTATTTATATAAAAATTATCAAAATTAAAATTAGCATAAAATCCGCCGCCATAGATTTTATGATTTTTGCTTTCATTATTTAAGCTATATAAAAATAATCCTAAATTATTATAAAAATAATTATATTCATTAGATTTATTTATTTTTATTAGATTTAGCCAATAATTTATATCATTTATATCCCCACTTAAATACTCATAATCTAAATAATCAAACCTTTTGCTATCAAAATTTAATCTTGAAATAGAATAATTTAATAAATCTTCTTTATAGAATTTATTTTTTATATTATTAATTAGCTTTTTATCCACACCAATTTTTGCAATATCAGGATTTTTTGCTGTAATTTTATTTATTGCATTATTTTCTAAATTCTTTTTATATTTATCATCAAATAATTCATTAATATCGCTAATATTTAAAGAGTTAAAATCCCCTATCCCAAGCAAAAAAGCTCCATTTTGCTCTTTTTTTACTATTACTTCTTTATCAAAACCAAAAACACTAAAGCCTTTTATAGTATATACAGCAAAATCTTTACTTAAATCCTTACTACTCCTTGCTAAAAGTAAAGGAAAAAATCCTAAATTATTTTGATAATTTACAATTTTTATATCATTATTTACGCCTTTTATCTCTTCATCAACGACAATAGCCCCACTAAAACCATCATTAAAATAAAGAACAAAATTATTATTATTAGCTTCTAGTGTTTTAGCTCTAAAACCACCATAAATTGATGAAGAATTTAAAATCAAATTATCAAAAATCATATTTTTTGAATTAATTGTAGAATTATTGATTTTCGCATTTTTTACTTTTAATTCTTCATTAGCTAAATTACTATAAGCAATCTCAATATCCCCACCTAAAATATCAGCATTAATAGCAGATGCATTAGCATAAAAATACGCATTATCGCTTTGAGTAATGGTATTATTAAAAGTAGATTTATAACTTGTAAAAAATCCACTATTATTTATCTTTTCAAAACTAGAATAAATACTATCTACATTTAAAGTATTTTCTAATTGATTTTTAAACTTAAAATTGCTTCCTACTAAATCACCATTATTAATAACCCTATCATTAAAGGTAATATCATTTCCTATAACCCAGCCATTAATATCATTATCTAATTCTTTATTAAAAGTAGTAATATCACCTAAAATCATACCATCATTATAAGTATTTGCAAAAGTTAAATTCTCTCCAGAAATAGTGCTATTTTGATTATTTTTTAGATTATTTTTAAATTCTAAAAAATCCCCATTGATAGTATCATTATTGATTACTTCGCCAATAAATTCTGCATTATTTACATCCATAACAGCATTATTAATCACTTCATTAAAACTAGCTTTATTATCTATAAAAATATATGAATTATTTTCTAAAGTTGATTTAAATGATAAATTATTTCCAGATATAAGCCCATCAGTATCATTTAAAACATCTCCATTAAAAGTATTGTTATCTCCAAAAATCCAGCCTTCTTGAAAGTTAATAAAATCATAAAAAATATTATCATCTCCATAAATTAAGCCATAATTTTGCATATTAAAAAAATTATTGTGATTAGCTTCTATCATTCCATCATATAGATTAAAAAACTCTTGATTTGTAGTAGTATTGGTGCTTAAGAAATATCCATTATTAACAAACATTTGAATATTATGAAATGAGCCTTCAAAAAATCCACCATTATACACCTCGTTAAAAGTAGAAAAATTACCACTTAAAGTAGCACCAAAATTATTATTAAAAACACCAGAAAATTGATTTTTATCACTATTTATGACGCCTTCATTATCTATATCTTCATTTGTAATTATCTGATTTGAAATCACTTCATTTTCATTGATAATTAAAGCATTTAAAAAAGTTAAACTAAATAAAAATAACAAATATTTTTTAAACAATATAAACCTTTATATAAAAATAATTTTTAATTATATTTAAAAATTAGCTAATATTAAAATATCAAAATAATATTTTAAATTCTAATTTAATTTTTTATATAATATTTATAATTATTTTCAATTATTCTTAAGAAATGATTTTTATAATTAATATTTTTTAAGGAGAATGTATGAAAAAATTATTATTTGTGTCAATTTTATCAAGTTTAGCTTTTGCTGATGTAAGTTATTTATTAAATGTAAAAAATATGGGTTGCAATGGTTGTGCTAAAAAAATAATAGAAGCGTCTAAAAGTATTGCTGAAGTTAAAGATTATAAGGCTGATTTTAATTCTAAAGATTTAGTTATTACTTTTGCTAAAGATGTAGATATTAAAGCAATAGTAGAAAAAATCAACGAAATCGGCTATAAAGCAGTGCAACAATGAAAGCATTTTTTATAATGCTTTTAGCACTTAATCTTAATGCAAATGTTTATTTTATAAAAGATATGGCTTGTGAAGTTTGTGTTGATTTTATTAGTTTTTGTGCTAGTAAAGTTAGCAAAAATTATAAAGTAGATTTAAATTCTAAAACTCTAAAAATAAGTGATAAAACTTATGATGAAAAATCACTTTTAAAATGTTTAGCAAAAGATGGCTATGAAGCAATTTTGCAAAAATAAAATTAGGCTAAGCATATTTTTAGCTACATATATTTATGCAAATACCTTAGATGAAATCAATATTAATGCAGTGCAAAATATTGATTATTTAGAATTTTCTAACACTATTTACAATAAAGCCTATCTTAATACTCAAATAAAACAAAATCACACTTTAGATGAACTTATCAAAAATCATACAAATATAAGAATTACTACTAAAGATAGCGATAATTCAAATTCTTTAAAGCCAGATGATTTTTCAATCAATGGTGCTAAAACCTATCAAAATCAAATGTTTATAGATGGAATAAACATAACAAGCACCATTCAACCAGCTATGTCAAAAACGCTATATAAAAATGTCTGGTATAACCCATCTCTTGGTTCATATTCGCTTAATATAGATAGCGAAATTATAGATAATTTAAGCATTTATGATAGTTTTGTAAGTGCTAGTTATGGTGGATTTTTAGGTGGAGTAATTGATGCAAAAATCAAAAGCCCATCAAAAAATCCAAGTGGTGGATTTAGTCTTGGATATAGCTTTCAAGATAATATTTTTATAGATGATAAAATAAGGCAAAAATATTCTAGTGGATATGGTTATCAAGATTTTAGTAATTATTATAAAAGATATTTCAGTGCTAATTTTAGCTCATATTTAAATGATACTTTTGGAATTTTATTTTTTGTAAGTAGTAATTATTCAAATACAAAAATAAAGCAAAAAGATATATACACAATAAATAAAATCAGCGATACAAATAACTTAATTTTGCTAAAAACTCAAAAAGATTATGATAACCATATTCTTAGCTCAACTTTTATTTATAATCCTTATTTAATAAATCAATTTCAAGAAGGCGTAATTGATTCTAATATGAAAGTAAATTATGGTGGATTTAGCCTAGCTTTTAATCTTGAAAGTGAATTAAAAAATATAAATCTTAATCAGCATTTATCATTTTTAAAATCAAATTCTTCAAGAATTTATGATAAAAAAGTTCAGTATCAATTCATCTTACCTTCAGGTATAAAGCAAAGTTATGGTGGGCTAGGAGATACCTTACAAACTGAAAAATCATATCAATATAAATTAGATGCTAAAACTAATGAATTTAAAAATAATGATTTAGAATATAGCTTTAATTTTGGTTTTGAACTTAGTAAAAATCAAGGCAAAATAAATAGAATTAATCCTTATACAAGATATGAAAAACCAATTGATATTCTAGCTTGTAAAGAAAATGATATTAGTTGCATAAATAATCAATATTTTTCATATTATGAAACACATTTTGCAAAAGCTAAAAAATCAATAAATAACTACGCTCAATTTATACAAAGCGATATTAAATATCATAATTTTAGATTTAGATTAGGTCTTAGAAATGATTATGTTAGCCTTAGCAAAAGATTTAATATAGCCCCTAGAACAGGACTTGAGTATTATTTAAATGATAATCAATTTTTAGGATTTGGATTTAATAAATATTATGATAAAGGGCTTTTAGCTTATATTTTATATGATGATTATTTTAGTGGATATGAAGAGTATTCAAGAATTGATTATAATAGCCCTTGGATACAAGATACAAAATGGCAAAAAGATAGAGTTTTTATGGGATTAAAAAGCCCTTATGCTAATGAGTTTAGCCTATATTACAACGCAGAATTTAAATATTTTAAAATGTTATTAAAATACATTAAACGCAAAACTTATAATGAAATTTATTCAGCAAATCAAGAAGAATTAGGCTTAGAAAGTATAAACGATACTGATAATAATTATAAAGTTTATTATAATGGCAAAAAAACAGCTAATGATATTGTAAGTCTTAATTTATCTAGCAATGAAATTAGTATATTTAATACTAAAAATTATTTTGATTTAAATCTTAGCTATCTACATAAAAAAGGTAGTGCGACTAATTATTTAAGCACAACTGGTAAAAACATAATCTATAATGGTAAAACTATAAAATCAAGCGAATTGCCATTTGTTTATGAGCCTTTTATAGCTAATTTTACTCATAATTTATTTTATGATAATTTTAACTTGATTAATGAAATCACTTATCATTCAGCGAAAAATGATTTATACTCACAATACGATAAGAATTTAAATATGCAAATATTTAGCGATACTAAACTTAAGTCATATTTGAATTGGAATTTAGGATTTGGCTATACTAAAAATATTAAAAATACTAAATTAAAAATAAGTTTTAATATCTTAAATATTTTAAATAGCAAAAATAAAATCAACGTATTTAATTGTAATAACGAATTATGTTATAAATACGCTAATTCAAGGCTATATACTTTTAATCTAAATTATAATTTTTAAATTAGTGCAATTAAGCACTAATTTTTAATGTAAGCTAAACTTAAGCGGCACACTAATATCTAAAACTCTTTCATAACGCTTAAATTTCGCTATCTCAACGCTTTTAATCCCTGCTTTATTTAGATTTTCATATTTTGATGGCTTAAGTATTTTTATATTTTTTGCCTTACCATAATCATAGGTAAATCCTACAACCACTACTCCTTGCTCACGCCTTTTTCTTGAACTCATAGGATAATTGCTCTTAGCAGTTTTATTTAAAACTGATTGAATATGAGAGATTAATTCATCTTGATTATTCCCACCTGCAGGAGTATTATTACTAATTGTAGTAGTTGGTTTAGCTTCATTTATCTTGCTTGCTAAAGGTTCGTTTTTAGGTGTGATTGGCTCATCTTGAGTTTTTTTAATTTCTTTTACTTCTTGCTTTGGTTTTGGTTTTTTATGGTGCTTTTTTTTAGGTTTTAAAGCAAATTTTTCTTCTTTTATCTCTTCTTTGATTATTTCTTCTTTTATTTCTTTGATTTCTTCAATTATTTCTTCTTTAACAGCATTTTGAGGTATGCTAGGAGCATAAAAAAGCACCGCTAAAGCTTTATCATTTTTAATCTCACTTGTCTTTACATCAATTCTAAAAAAACACGCCAACAAAACCGCATGAACTAAAAAGGAGATGAAAAATGCGATTTTATTTTTCTGTTGCAATAGCAAAATTTTCATGCTTTAACTCTTTTAAAATATCCACTATTTTTACAAAATGTTTATAACTAGCGTTCTCATCAGAGCGTAAAATTACAATTTCATCTTTACTAATGCTTGATAATTTTGTCTTTAATTCATCTACGCTAAGCAAACTTTCATTATAAAATATCTCGCCAGTTTCATTAATACTTATAAATACTTTTTGCTTATCATCAATGCTTACGCTATTTTCTGATTTTGGTAAGTTTATAGCGATTTTTTCTTCTGCTATAAAGGTGCTAACACTTAAAACAATGCAAAGTAAAACTAGCATAATATCAATAAATGGAACTAGATTTAAGCCTTCTTTATTTACTCTCATTATTTTCCTTAAATCTTGATAATACAATATCAACTTTTCTAATAAATGCGTTGTATATCATAAGAGTTGGGATTGCCACAACAAGTCCAAGTGCTGTTGCTTTAAGAGCAAGTGATAGCCCTAGCATAATACTTTTTGCGTCCATAGTAGCTGCATTTGCCATATCATAAAATGTAATCATTATGCCTATTACCGTGCCAAGCAAACCTATATAAGGAGCGTTTTGATAAACGATGTAAAGACAGGTGAGATTTTTACTAAGTGCTATTTCTAATTCATCTTTACATTTATAATTTTTAATATCAATATTTTTAAAAAATATTAGCCTTTCAATACTAAATGCCAAAACTAAAAAGCTCATAAAAAATAATATCGCAAACACAAAATAATCTAAATATTCTTTTAAAAATTCCACATTTTCTCCTAATAATTGATATTCTAAAAAAGGCTAAAAAGCCTTTTTTAGTTTAGAATTTGTAACTAAAGCCTAGTTTTATATTTCTTCCTGCTTCATAGTCGTTTGCAGTTTCAACACCAAATCTTCTTTGAGAATGTGAAACATAAGTTTTATCAAATAGATTGCCAACGCTTAAGTTTATTTCAAGATTTTGAGTAGGCATATAACTTGCATATATTTCACTTACACCATAACCTGCTTTTTTAGTTCCATCTTCTAAAGTCTTACCAGCAAAAGCTATTAGGTTATAACCAAATAATGTATCAATTGGACTAGCAAAATATTCAGCATTAAATGTATATTTATCCCCACTATCACTATATGCCATTACGCCACCAACTTTACTTTTGTCTTTATGTTTTGTTGTTTGATGAGTATAACTTGCACTAAATTTTAAATTCTCATAAGCATAAGAAGCATATAATTCAACCCCACGAACATTAGATTTACCCATATTCATACGATTGTAATTATTCTTAATTGTTTGTCCGTTTTGAGTAGTTGTTACGCTTACATTTTCTTTAATTAAATTCTTATAATCAGTATAAAAATACTTAGCCACAAAATTAACATTATGTTCATTAAAGTTATTTTTATACCCAAATCCAGCTTCATAAGCATCACCTGTTTCAGGCTCTAAATTCTCATCAATATAATTTGTATTAAATGTATTTTCGCTAAGTCTTAAAGCTTCAATCGGATCAGGTCCTCTAAATACTTTTGAATACCCAGCAAATAAATTAATGCCGTTTTCTGCCTTATAATCAAGTGCTAATGCAGGGCTAAAATTATTAAATCCTTGAGTTTTCTTGCCAAAATTATCTATAGTAAATCTATCAAATCTAACTCCAGGAATTATGCTAAATCCACCAATTTGAATAGTATCTTGTAAAAATACTGATAGGTTGTTTGCTACTTCTTTAGGATGATTGTTTGTAGGAGTTACAGAAATTGCTCCATTTGTTGCATCTTTTAAACTTGAATGATTTTTTCTAAAGCTTGTAGTTTGATACCACTCAAGTCCATAAAATACTTCTTGATTAAAGCTAGTATTTTCAAATCTTGATTTATTGTTTAAATAAGCACCTGTGGTTTTTACCCCATCATTTGATAAAAATGCTTTACCACCTGATTTTTTAAACTCTGCATAATTTGGAACTTCATCTTTTATAAGCCTATGCTCTGTATGATAAACTCTAAATTCGCTATCAATTAATTCATTTGGATTGTAATTGTAATTAAATGTATAGGTATCTCTTTGCATTTTTTGAGGCAAAATAGGTTGAGCTCTTTCTCCTGCTTTTAGTGTGCCTGTATCAAATGCCACCGAGCCACCAAACTCACCTCTAAATGGAAAATCACCATCATATTCAGTATGCTCATAGCTAAGACCTGCTTTATGCTCATCTTTTTCATAATTTACTTTAAATAAATAGCTTAAATCATGACCCTTACCACCAATATCATTGCCATTTCCATCTTTTCCGAAGCCATAATTTTTATGATTAATATATGCTAAAAGACCAAAATTATTATCAGTTTTACCATAAGCCATTATGCTTTTTTGCCATTCTTTATTATTAGTTGAATAGCCTGTCTTAAACTTACCACCAAAACTCTCATCACCTTCTAATAAATCAAATGCACTTGCAGTCTTAAACGCAACCGAACCACCTAAAGCACCTGAGTTATTAGCAACACTTAAAACACCCACGCCAACATCAATAGCTTTTAATAAATCAACATCTAAAACTAAATCAGCCGAGTGATGAAAAATATTTCCACGTTGTCTTGCACCATCAATAGTAATATTAATACCCCTATCATTTACGCCACGCATATAAAGTTTTTGATTAAACTGATTTGTCCCTGCCACATAAACACCTGGAATATCACGCATAACATCTCTTATTGCACCTGCGTTTTTGTTTGAGATTTTTAGCGAATCAACATTAGAATATCCAATTGAACTAGCATTTACTTCAATAGTATCAAGATTAGCATTCTCATTAGCCAATAAGCCAACACCACCAAATAAGCATAAAGCCAAAGAAAGTTTTAAAGATTTTCTCAAAATATCTCCTTAATTGATAATAAAAATGATATTCTATAATATTTTTAGTTAATAACAAAAATAATTATCATAATATTTATAAGTTTTAAATAAATGATAGTTATATTGATAATAAATTTTATTTAAAATTCAAATTCATTGTAATATTGTTTAAGATTTTTAAAATAAAGAATTTAATTTAGCTTTTGTAGTTTTATAATTTTTTAGAAAATACTTCGTATAATAAATCTATTTCACTATCTTCAAATATAGCTGAATTTTTATTTTTTAGATAATCTTTCATCTTAATTTTATTGATACTTACACTCACTTTACAACTCCTACAATACATTAAAAATCCTTCTCCTAAAGAAAAAAAATCATTTAATTCTTTATTGCATTCCGTGCAAGTTTCACTAAAATAAAGCCTACCTTCATACTCAATCATCAAAGCATAAGCATCTAAAAATACTCTTTTATAATGTTGAGTTTTTAATCTATTAATTATTCTTAAACTTAAATCATAATAAAAACTTCCACACTCTTGATTATCTTTTAAATGCTCATATAAAAGCACACAAAAACTCTGCCAAGCCTTAATAATCTCATAATCATTCCAAGGTAAGGCTAATTGCATTGTTGAATGTAATTTTGGCAAAAATAAAGGCTGAATACTTAGCTCATAATCAATAATATTTCCGACTATTAAATGCGAGTGTCTAACTCCGTAAAATCTATAGCATTTTACTAATTCTTCGCTGCTTAGGATAAAGACTATTAAATCTTTATCCCTAACGCTAAAGGTATTTAAGATTATTCCTTGCAATAATTAGCACCTTCGTTTGCAAAAAAAGTATCGTAATGAATGTTAAAAAAGGCATTTTCAAGGCTTTTAAATAATTTTGGATTTTGTGCTTCAAGACTTGCTAAAAGCTCTTTTGTTTCTGCTCTTGCGTGTGGCATTTTTACATCAAATCTCATAGCAGGACAAGCTTCATCACCTATTGTTTTAAGACCATTTTTAATAGCATTTTCTCTTAACATTCTTTCACGAACAAATATCAAAGGACGAATTACGGTAATTCCTTGTGCTGAAGTGAATTTTGCAGCAAGTGTTCTTAAAGCTCCATTATAAGTAAAGTTCATAAAAAAGCTCTCAATAGCATCATCTAAATGATGTCCTAAAGCTAATTTATTAAAGCCATTTTCCTTAGCATAAGTATATAAATATCCCCTTCTCATACGAGAGAAAAACGAGCAAAAGCTTGAATTTTGACGGATTTTTTCACTAGAAATCTCATAAATGTTACTTTCAATTATTGTATGCTTTATGCCTAAAATCTTGCAATAATTACTTAGATATTTATAATCTTCACCCATTCCATAACTAAGCGTTACTGCTTCAAATTCAAACTTAAACGGGACTGCTCTTTGCATATGTTTAAGTAGCATTAGTAAGCTTAAGCTATCTTTTCCACCGCTAAGTCCTACTAAAACCTTATCGCCTTCTTCAATCAAATTAAACTTATCACAAGCTCTTGCCACTTCTTTAATAAGTCTTTTACTAAGCTCATTTTTAAACAAATGTTCGCACATTTTTAAGACAAATCTAGCACTATTTTTAGCAGCTAGTTCTAAAAACTCATCAAAACTAACATCAGCATTTCCTCCTGCATCATCGCTAATTGCTCTTAGTATAAAACAAGGCACATTAAGACTTTCGCAAACTAAAGCAACGCTTGCTCCTTCCATCTCAACCGCATCAGCATTAAAAGTATCTTTAATCCAATTTTTCTTAGTTTCATCGCAAATAAATTGATCAGATGTCGCAATAATGCCGCTAACTACATTTAAATCAAGCTCTTTTGCTACTTTTTTAGCAATATTATTTAATTTTTCACTTGTTTTTATAAAAACGCTAGTTTCAGGGACATAGCCAGGTTTGTGTCCGAATGCTGTTATATCTATATCATGCTGCACTAATTCTTCTGCAATTAATAAATCCCCTATTTTTAAATTAGGATTAAGCGACCCTGCAACGCCTGTAAAAAGCAAACAATCAGCCTTATATTTTTCTATCATTACACTTGCACTTAGAGCTGAATTTACTTTGCCTATTTTTGAATAAGCAATAATTAGTTCATGACCTGCGTAATCAATGAAATAATAAGTATTATTTGCATATTTACTTTCTTTATAAGAATACTCATTTAAAATTGGCTCAATTTCTTCACGCATAGCACCTAAAATTGCTATTTTCATAGGTTTTCCTTAAATATTTTTATAAAATTTTCAATATCTTCTAGGCTTTTTATACTAATACTTGGTTTGTTTGTTATTTTTTTATTAAGTCCGCATAAAACACTGCTTCCAAATTCTATAAAACCATCAACGCTATTTTCTATACTTTTTATGCTTTGTTTATATAAAACAGGCTTAATAAGTTGCTCTTTTATAGCTAAAATGGCTTCATTTTTAGTGCTATAAGGCTTTGTAAAAGCATTTGAGATTACTGGTATGAAATCATCATTAAACAACAATTCTTTTTCTAATTTATTAGCTGCACTTTGCATTAAAGGACAATGACTTGCTACGCTCATATTAAGTAGCATTGCTCTTTTTGCTCCAGCATTTTTAAAATCATCTATGCTATTTTCTAAATCTTTTTTAAGCCCAGCTACAACTATTTGACCATCGCAATTGTAATTTGCTGCATAGATTTGCTTATTTTCCTTATTTGCTTTAGCACAAATTTCTTCTACTAAATTATCATCTAAACCTAAAATAACCATCATAGAAGCAGGATTTTCGCTACTTGCACATTCTTGCATATATTTTCCACGCATATTTACTAGCTTTAAAGCATTTTTTAATTCAAGTGCATTATTTGCACATAAAGCCGAAAATTCTCCTAAAGAATGTCCTAAAGATGGAGTGTCTTCATAACTAATAAAAGGCTTTATATCATCTTTTTTTCTTAAAGAAATTCCATTTTCTTCTAGTAATTTTTCAAATACTTTATAATACATAATGCTATTTAGTAATATTGCAGGTTGGGTAAATTCACTTATATCTAATCTATCATTTTTACTAAAAATTAATTCTTGAAAATCAATACCACAAAAACTACTAACTTCATCATAAGTTTTTCTTACAAACTCAAAATTATCAAATAATTCTTGACCCATAAAAGCACTTTGAGAACCTTGACCTGGGTATAAAAATGCGTAATTCATATTTTTCCTTTTTAATTTATTTTATTATCAAATCTTATAATACAAGTATTAAAATCTTTTAATTACAGCTATTATAAATCTTTTTTACATTTTGTATAATATTATAAAAATATAAATTCCATTATTAAAATAATAAACGAAGTTTAACTTGTAATACTAATACAATCTATATTTTTAATATCATAATTTTAGCACTTTTTTATGATTAAATTAAAAATCAAGTTAAAAATAATAAGTTTTGTATATTTATAACTTACGATTATATATTAAAGATTGCTTGTAATTTATGAATTTGATAGCAATAAATGTATTTTAAAGATTTGACATAAAAAATAAAATTATAAAAATGATTAATTTTAAAAAACTGAATACTCTGAGTATATAATAAATATTAGTATAAGGCGAAATAAATCGCCTTAACAATTTTAGCTAAACCTTAGCTCTTAACCTCTGCAACAACCGCCGCCGTGGTGATGATGGTGATGATCATCTTCATCATCATGATGATGACCGCAACTTCCATCGCCTTTGCAACCACTATGTCCGTGATTTCCACATCCACATCCACCAGCTTGTGCTACTGCACCACTTTCTAATTCTTCAGGAGTAGCATCTCTTACTTCTTTAATATTTACGGTAAATAATAAATCTCTTCCTGCATAAGGATGATTATAATCAATTACTACGCTACTATCTTTGATTTCTTTAACAACAACTCTAACTGTTGAGCCATCTTCGTTTTCTCCGAATAATTCTAAGCCAACATTTAAATCAATGCCTGCGAATTGTTCTTTTGGTAATTCTTGAACCAAATTCTCATCATATTCTTGCCAAGCTTTATCTTTAGTGATTAAAATATCACTTTCATCACCCTCATTTAGTTTAGCAATTTCATCTTCTAAAGCCTCTAATACTTGATTTCTACCTAATAAAAATGAAATAGGATGAAAATCAGTATTATTTTCTAACACTTCATTAGTTTTTGCATCACGCAATATAAAATTAAGTGATACTACGCTGTCTTTTTTTATAGCCATTTTTAATCCTTTCTATTAATTTATACTTTTAGCTTCACTTGAATCTGGAAATTGTTTTTTAAGTGCTGCATAAAAATTATTTGCTTTTTCTGTTTCATTAATTGCCTTCAACGAATTTGCGGTATTTAATAAAATTAAAGGCATATTAGGAGCTTTTACCCCTTGATTATTATATAAATCTGAACTTGTTTTGTAATAATATATAGCATTTTTATAGTCTTTTTGTGCGTATGCAATTTGTCCTAAATAAAAATTACATTGTGCAGGTTTATGTTTTGCATTTACTAATTCTTCAAAAATTTTTGCGGAATTTTCATAATCTTTACTATTATATAAACTTATAGCATTTGCCATTTTTTGAGCTGGAGTTTCATTTTTAGCTGCAACCTCATTTGCTACTACTTGCTGAGTTGTAGATTTTACAGCTTTATTCTCGCCCAAGCTACTAACTAAATTTGTTAATTCACTTAAAGCCTTTTTTAACTGATTAATGCTGTTTTTTTGATTTTTTAATTCTTGTTTTATTTCAGAAATATCTTTATCATAAATATCAAGTTTTTCTTTTGAAAACTTTTCTACTTCTAATAATTTACCTTCAAAATTATAAGTTTTGTTATTCAAATCATCAACTACACTTTGAATACCTTCAATTCTTTCTAAAGCCTTATTTGTTTTAAAATCAACACCAGTATAATCTTTACTAAGAGTTTCAACCTTTTTTTTGTTCTCTAATAAAACTTTTTCATTTTCTGTTAGCCCATAAGGCTCTTTAATATTTATATTACCTGCATTAAAGGCTGAAGTTTCTGCGTAAATAATAGGGGCTAAAGCCCCTATAAAAAGTATTTGTTTTAGCATAAATTAAAACTGAACTTTTGTTTCTGCTCTACGATTTTGAGCATCGCATTCTTTTGTTTTATCATTACATACTGGGTTGTTTTCGCCATAGCTTTTAATTGTAATTCTTGAGCTGCTAACTCCTTGAGATTCTAAACCATCTTTAACAGCTTTAGCTCTTTTTAAACCTAAAGCTTGATTATATTCTTCACTACCCCACTCGTCGCAGTTACCTTCAACAACAATATTTAAATCTTTACCATCTTGATTTAATAAACTTGCGTTATTTGATACTACGCCATACATATCTGAACGAATATCATATTTGTCAAAGTCAAAATATACTTTACCTAAAGAATTATTAATTCTTTCTAGTTTAGTATTAATATCTTCCTTAACATCTACATTCATATCTGGAGCAACCTCCACTTTTTTTGGAGCCTCAACTGTAGCCTTTTGACTACAACCAACAACTAAAGCTGCTAAAGCAACTGCATAAGCTAATTTTTTCATTTTTTTCCTTTCATAAAAAGTAATTGAAATTATAATTTCCAAAACTAAAAATTTATTTAATTACCAATCCAAAGTTGAAATTTTACCAACTTTTAGTGGGAAATGATACACTTTATTCTCATCAAGTCTTAAAATTCCTAAAGAACTTTGCATTCCTAATAATTTTATAAACATAATTGTCTTACCATCGCTACTAAAATTAGGGAAAATATTTCTACCATTTAATGTTAATTGTCTTACATATTGCGAATCAGTTGCCATAACATATAAGTTAAAATCTCCTGATTTTTCACGACTTGAATAAACTATATAATTATTATAAACACTAAAGGCAGAATTGTTTTTACCATGATAAACTAATTGAGTTGCGTTAGTTTTATCAAGACCTTGTAAATATAAATTAGGATAAGAACTTCTATCGCTAACAAAAGCAAAACTATCACTACCTACAAATCTTGCACTAACATCTATTCCTTTATACATAGTAAGTCTTTTTGTATTTTTAGTATTTAAATCTAATAAAAATATTTCTGGTTGATCTTCTGTTGTTTTAGTAATTAATGCTTTAGTTCCATCTTTGCTAATATCACTAAGTGCTAACATACCAGAACCTTGAGTAATTAAAGTTTTTTGATTATTCAATAAATTATATTTATATATACTCAAAATATCTTTATTATAATCTGTATAATAAAATTCATTTTGATTGCTATTTGCCCATTTTGCAAATAAATTTAATCCACCTTGCATAATAATTTTTTGATAATTTAAAGTGTAATCTGCAATAAGAATTTGACTTTGCTTAGCAGCTATTTTTCTAGTAATTAAAATCTTTTTATTCATCCAGTCTAAATCTGCTAATTTTAAGTCCTTAAACATTTGTGAAATTGCTTTGTGAGATAAAAACACATAAGCACTTTTTGGATAAGTAAAAGTATTGTTATACTTAATTTCATTATTCATACCCTTAAGAGTTATGCTTAACTCATAATTATTTCCTACAGGATTTAAATTATAATTTAATTCATAATTTGCATTATTTTCATTAGTAATTTCAAATTTAGAACTTACTAAAACATCATTTTTAATTACCTTATCAAAATCAAAATTAACCAAACTACTTGTAGTTATTCTAATCTTAGGCAACACCTCTTGCTCGCTAACCACATCCATAATAATATCAGCAGTTAAGCATACTAAACTAAAACATAATAAAAATATCTTTTTCATTTTATCTCCTTGATACTTAATATAACCGAAAGCCTTAAACTACCACTATAATCTTGTTGATTTGGTGGAATTCCTAAATTTTTGTTTTGTTGATTAATAGTTTGTATAAAAATTCTTGCCTTTTGTCTTAAAGCAGAACTTTCATTAAAACCATTATCTTTGATTTTTATTATACCATTTTTTGATATTGTAAAAGCTACTTCAAAAATTTCCTTATCATTAATATCTGAACTATTAGCAGTTACTAAACTCCAAACATTTTTCAAATACGCATTCACTCTACCAAAATATTCATCATAAATTCCAGAAACCTTAGCAGATGTTTGTGTAGTCTCTGAATTATTATTTGACTTAATTGTTGTATTAGCTAATTGTGATTGTATTTTTTTTAAAGCATCTAATTGTGATTGATTTAATTTATTTTCTTCTTGCTTAGTTTCCTTTTTTGGATTTTTTCTTTCACTTTTGCTAACTTTTAAATCCCCAAACAAATTACTTAAATCACTATCACTATCTTTACTATCAGTTTGTTGTTCTACTTTTTCATTTTGTTCAATTACTTTATTTTGATTATCTTTTGTAGCATTATCATTGCTTGTATTTTCTGTACTTTTATTTATTTTTTTTGCTACTTCTTTAGTATAGTCTTGTTTAACCTCGGCTGGAGTTTCAACATTATCTTCTACGAACAATATATCCACTTCACTATTACCATATTTAATAACTTCTTCATTTTTAGCAAAAATATTTATTAGCAAAATAAATATTAATATAGTAAGCACATATATTAAACAAGATAATAAAAAAGCTTTTGATTTACTCATTTTGTTTGAAGTGAAATTTTTACAAATCCTGCTTTTGAAAAAGTTGATAATACTTGCATTAGCTTATCGTAACTTATATCTTTATCTCCAGATATATAAACTATTTTATCTTTATCAAATTGATTTTTAATTAAACTAAAATTATCAAAAAAAGCAATATAAGGATATTTTTTCTTATTTAAAACTACTTCATCTTTTGTAATGCTTACGAAAATATCATCTTTTTTTGCTTTGCTAACACTTGATTTTGAGCCATTTGGTAAATTAATATTTTCATCATATTTTAAATTAGGAATTACTAGCATTAAAATTACCAATAACACTAACATAACATCAACTAAAGGAGTTATGTTTAACTCTGGGTCTTCGTGTAAAAAATCATTTTTCATCGCTAATAATCTTTATTTGACTCTCTAAAATATTTAAACATTCAAATACTTTTCGTTTCACAATTAAATGAAATGTATAAGCTAAAATAGCAGAAATAATCCCACTAGCAGTAGCTATTAAAGCATGACCAATTGGAGAAGCGATTTGAGTAATATCACCATTTCCATTTAAAGATATTAAAGTAAAGTATATTGAAACAACGGTTCCAAACAATCCTATAAAAGGCGAAGTAGTAGCAATAATACTAAGCCAAGTAAGGCCTTCACTAAGATTTTTAGAAGCCTCATTATAATAAATCTCTAATTTTTTCATAGAACCTTCACAAGGTTTAAAATAAGCCTCAAAAGATAAATCTTGATTTTTTAATAACCTATCTAAAGTTCTTAACTCTTCTTGATAAAATTTAGAAATATTGCTTAAGCGATATAAAAAAATCGCTAAAGCAATAATAGAATAAAAACCTAAAATCCCAACTGCTAATAAAGTAGCTAAGTCAAAATCTGAAATCAAATTCATTTAGAATCCAGTCTTCCTAAAGTTGCGGCAAGGGTTGCTGAATTTGCACCTGCTGATTTTAATAATTCTTTAGCTTCTTCTAACTTTTTTTTGCTTATTGAATTATCATTACCACCTAGATAAACAGCACCTTGAGCCAAAATAACAACACTATTTTCATCAACTTTTACATGGCCTGAATCAATAGCTATAAGCTCCTTTGAACCATCATAATTTTCCACACTAATTACACCAGCTTGAAGCAAAGAAATTACAGAAGCGTGGTTTGGCAAAACACCAAACTCACCTTCACTTCCTGGCACCAACACTGATTTAACTTCTGAATTAAAGATTTCTCCGTGTGGAGTAACTATTTCTAAAGTTAATTTATCCATATTAAGCCTTTAATTTTTCTGCTTTCTTAATAGCCTCTTCAATATTTCCTACCATATAAAATGCGTTTTCAGGTAAGTCATCATATTTACCTTCTAATATACCTTTAAATCCAGCTATGGTTTCTTCAAGGCTTATATATTTTCCAGGACTACCTGTGAAAACTTCAGCTACGAAGAATGGTTGTGATAGGAATTTCTCAATTTTTCTAGCTCTTTCAACAACTAATTTATCTTCTTCGCTAAGTTCATCCATACCTAAAATAGCTATGATATCTTGTAAATCTTTATATTTTTGAAGCACACTTTGAACTCCACGAGCTACCTTATAATGCTCTTCACCAATAATTTGTGGGTCAAGCATTCTTGAAGTTGAATCAAGTGGATCAACCGCAGGATAAATTCCTTTTTCAGCAATACTTCTATTTAAAACCGTTGTAGCATCTAGGTGAGCAAAAACAGTTGCAGGCGCTGGGTCTGTTAAGTCATCAGCAGGAACATAAACAGCTTGAACTGAAGTAATTGAACCTTTTTTAGTTGATGTAATTCTTTCTTGGAATTTACCCATTTCACTTGCTAAAGTTGGCTGATAACCAACAGCTGAAGGAATACGACCAAGTAAAGCCGACATTTCTGAACCTGATTGAGAAAATCTAAAGATATTATCAATAAACATTAAAACATCAAGTCCCATTTCATCTCTAAAATATTCAGCCATTGTAAGACCTGTTAAAGCAATACGATTTCTTGCCCCTGGTGGTTCATTCATTTGACCATAGCATAAAGCAACTTTATCTAAAACATTACTTTCTTTCATTTCATTATAAAGGTCATTTCCTTCACGAGTTCTCTCACCAACACCAGCAAATACTGAATAACCACTATGTTTAAATGCAACATTGTGAATTAATTCCATAATAATAACTGTTTTACCAACACCAGCACCACCAAATAATCCTACTTTACCACCTTTTGCATAAGGAGCAAGTAAATCAACTACTTTAATACCAGTTTCAAATATTTCACTTTTTGTGCTTTGGTCTTCAAATTTAGGTGGTTCTCTATGAATAGCCCATTTTGTTTCATAATTTTCTGGAGCACCTTCATCAATTAAATCTCCAACCACATTGAAAATTCTTCCTAAAACTTTTTCCCCAACAGGAACACTAATTGGAGCACCTAAGCTAACAGCTTTAGTTCCTCTTACTAAACCATCAGTCATATCCATAGCAATAGTTCTTACACGGCCATCACCTAAATGTGCTGCTACTTCTAATATTAAACGAATTTGCTTACCTTCAACCTCATAATTTACTTCAATAGCTTCATTGATTTGTGGTAAATAATCGCTAAATTCAACATCTACAACAGGTCCTAATACCTGAGATATAAATCCTTGCATATATTCTCCTATTCTTTCATTGATTCAACACCACTGATAATTTCAATTAATTCAGTAGTTATGCTTTCTTGTCTTGCTTTATTATAAGCTAAATTAAGTTCTTTAACCCTTGCTTTAGCATTATTAGTTGCGTTATCCATTGCTTGCATTCTAGCACTATGTTCAGCTGCTAAACTATCTATCAATGAATAAAACATACTATATTCTATATATCTTTTTAATAATTCTTCTAAAACTTCCTTTTCTTCAGGTTCAATTTCTAATAAAGAATTTGAATTAGTAATTTCAGAATTACTTGAATCTACAGGTAATAAATTACACACTGATAATTCTTGAGAAATCATATTTTTATAGCCATTATGAACTAATATTATCTTATCAGTTAATGCTTTTTCATAATCACTAATAGCTAAATTAATAATTTCTCTAGCTTTTTCATAATCAGGTGAAGAACTAACGCCTGTATATTTATCTAGTATTTCAATTTTTTGAAAATTAAAAAACTCAATACCAACTTTTCCTATAGCTCTTAATCTAGTTTTAATACCTTTTTCTTTATTTTCTTTAATAATTTTACTAACTTCTTTTAAAGTTTTGATATTAAAACCACCGCACAAACCTTTGTCCGAAGTAATAAATACAACATCCACAATCTTAATCTCATGCTTACCAAAAAATCTACTATCTTTAGCCATATCAAATTGATTTAGCTTAAATGAAATTTCTTGCATAACCTCTTGCAATTTACTTGCATATACTTTAGACTTCTTAGCAAGCTCTTCTGCTTTTTTTAATTTAGCAGTAGAAACTAATTTCATAGCATTAGTAGTCTTTTGAGTATTATGAACGCTCTTTATTTTTCTTTTTATCTCTTTTAAATTCGCCATTACAAAACCTACGCTTGTGTTGCTTTAAACTCATTTAATAAATTTTTAATTTTATCTTCTAAATCACTATCTAAAGCTTTTTTAACTCTAATTTGCTCAAAAATCTCAGGAGACTTTGTTTCAATATAAGCATATAAATCATTTTCAAATTTAGTAATCTTATCTACAGCAATATCATCTAAAAATCCTCTAGTACCTGCATAAATTAGAACTATTTGCTTTTCAATAGCTAATGGGCTATATGGAGGTTGTTTTAATACTTCAACCATTCTTTGACCACGCTCTAATTGTTTTCTTGAACTCTCATCTAAATCACTTGCAAATTGTGCAAATGCTTGTAATTCACGATATTGCGCAAGGTCTAATCTTAATGTTCCTGATACTTGTTTTGTAGCTTTAATTTGAGCAGAACCACCTACCCTAGATACTGATAAACCTACGTTAATAGCAGGACGAATACCTGAGTTAAATAAATCTGTTTCTAAGAATATTTGTCCATCTGTAATTGAAATAACATTAGTTGGAATATATGCTGAAACATCTCCTGCTTGAGTTTCAATAATAGGTAAAGCTGTTAACGAACCTGCACCTAAAGCATCACTTAATTTTGAAGCTCTTTCTAATAATCTTGAATGTAGATAGAATACATCGCCTGGATAAGCTTCACGACCTGGAGGACGGCGTAAAATCAAGCTCATTTCACGATAAGCTACTGCGTGCTTACTTAAATCATCATATACTATTAAAGCATGTTTGCTATTGTCTCTAAAATACTCACCCATTGTAACGCCTGTATAAGGAGCAAGGTATTGAAGAGCCGCTGAATCACTCGCAGTTGCACTTACTACTATTGTATAATCCATAGCCCCATGTTCTTCAAGTTTTTTAACAACTTGCGCAACAGTGCTTTGTTTTTGTCCAATAGCTACATAAATACATACAACATTTTGACCTTTTTGATTAATTATAGTATCTACTGCTACGGTTGTTTTACCTGTTTGTCTATCTCCAATAATCAACTCTCTTTGACCGCGACCAATTGGAACAAGGGCATCAATTGCTTTAATACCTGTTTGTAATGGTTCATGAACGCTTTTTCTAGCCATAATACCTTTAGCTTTTTCTTCAACAAATGCAGTTTTTGTAGTATTTATAACACCTTTTGCGTCGATTGGCTCTCCTAAAGCATTAACAACACGACCAATTAATTCTTCACCAACTGGAACTTTTAATAATTGTTTTAATCTTTTAACAGAGCTACCTTCTTTAATATTTGAAAAACTTCCTAAAACTACAACACCAACACTATTTTCTTCAAGGTTTAATGCCATACCTTTTTCGCCATTTTCAAATTCAACCATTTCTCCTGCCATAACATTTTTTAATCCAAAAACATTAGCAACACCATCAGCTATTGAAATAACTTTACCAGTTTCTTCAATTTCTAAATTTAAATTAAAATTCTCAATTCTTTCTTTAATAATTGAGCTAATTTCATTTGCGTTAAAACTCACTGTTACTCCTCTTAAATTGCTTTCATTATATGCTGTTTGATTTTATCTTTTAATGAAGTTTCTGATACTATTATTTCATATCCTAAGTCTTCAATATAAATCTTTATTTCATTTTTATCATGAATTATATTTTTTAGTTTTATTTCTTTTTTAAAATAATTTGATAATTCTTTTTCGTGCTTTAATATATCATTATCACTAATTTTTTCTTTAGAATAAATATCAGCATAATAAATATTATTTTCTAAAGCTAATTTTTTAACTAATCCATCATAAACAACTGGAACTTTATCAAGTTTATTATTTACTCCTAATACCTTTAAAAAATTAATAATTTCTTTTTTGTTTGTATTAGATAAACTCACTAAAAACTCTATCTTTTTATCTAAGCTAATGCCAACTGCATTTATTATCACTAATGTTTTTTTATCTTTAAAGGCTTCTTTTAAAATCTCAAAACAAGATATAAATTCTTCCCTATCTTTTCTTTGCATTATTATATTTACATACTTTTCCATTAGCTAACTTTCCTTGAAACAATATCTAACAAATCAGATTGTTTTAAATTAACATTAGTATTTAAAAGCTCTTCTATAAGTTCATTGACAACTTCTTCTTTAGCCTTTTTCTCTTCAAATATTTTTTGCTCTTCATAAGATTTTTTCATATTTTCTATCTCATTATTAGCATCTTTTAAAATATTTTCATTTAATTTTATAGCTTGTTCTTTAGCTAATTCTATTAGCTTATCAGCCTCGTTATTAGCTATCTCTATTTTTTTAATTGCTTCTTCTTTATTTTTTTTAGCCTCATCTAAGCTTTTTTCTATTGATACTAATCTATTTTTAATATTATCAATTCTATCACAATATATCTTTTTAATTGTTTTAGCAAGTAATAAATACATCATAACAGCAAAAATTACAAAATTTATAGTTCTATAGAAAATATCTGTATCACTAGCTAACAAATAAGTAGGTAATAAAATCCATATTAATCTGTTCATAAAGCAACCTTAAATTTTTTCTATACTTGCTCTTAAAGCATTTTCACACTGAAACAAATCAGCTTTCAACTCATTTTTAAACTGAATTTTTTTTGCTTCAAGTTCAGTTAAAAATTTCTGATAGTCTAAATCAAGACTAGCCTTTTTTTCTGCTATAGCTTTGCTTGCTTGCTCTTTTGCTACGGCAACTTGCTCGCTTTTGATGGCTTGAGCTTTAGCTCTTGCATCAGCATAAATCTTAGCAATTAATGTTTCATTATTACTAGCGTCTGTGTTATTTTGCTGAATTCTAGCTTCATCTTCTTTTATACCATCATCTCTATTTTTCATAAAGGTTAGCAATGGTTTGTATAAGATGTAATCTAAAATCCAAAGCAATATTAAAAACAACATAGCTGTTAATAACATCATTTTAAGATCTAAGTCATCAAACATACATTCTCCTTATTTTGATAAAACTTTATATTAACATAAAAAAATCAAATAATATTTAAATTATAAGTTTTTTATAGCATTTTCAACAAAATTTTTAGTATTTTCTTGATTTAAATTAAATATAAGTTTGCCATTTTGTATTTTAAAATCTATTTTAAATTCTTTTAATTTTTTTAACAAACTATCATCAATTATGTTATTTGTATTTTTACCCTTGAGTTTATTTGCTAGTTTTTCACAATCTCTAACATTTAATTTTTGACCAATAATTGTATTTACTAAAATCTTTTCATCTTCTTTTTGACCTGCTATTACTTTAGCATGACCTGCACTTAATTTGCCATCAATAATTAATTTTTGAGTATCTTCACTAAGAGTAAGTAATCTTAAAGTATTTGCTATATTTGCTCTACTTTTTTGAATACTATGCGCTAATTCTTCTTGAGTAATTTTTCTAACTCTCATTAACTCTTTATAAGCTAAAGCAAGTTCAATAGGATTTAAATCTTCTCTTTGAATATTTTCAAGTAAAGCTAATTCTCTTGTTTTACTTGAATCTATATTTGCAATAATTGCTTTAATTTTTGTTTCACCTAAAGCTTTAATAGCCCTTAATCTTCTCTCGCCAGCAATTAAAAAATATTTAGTTACTTTTTCTAAATTTTCTCCATTTTCCATTGCCTTTTCACAAAGCTCATCAGCATCTATTACAACAATTGGTTGTAATAATCCGTGATTTTTAATGGAATTAGCAAGTTCATTTATACTATCTTCATTAAAACTTTTTCTTGGCTGATATGGATTTGGAGTTATATCATCTATACTAATATCTCTTATAGTATCTAAATCACTTCTAAAAACTCCACTTAACTCATCATCATAAGCTAAAGATATATCATCTAAAATACTACTAAAATCTGAACCTAAAGATTTTTTTGCCATTTTCTATCCTATTAAAGAATGTGCTAAGCTTTGATAAGCAACACAACCTGGAGATTTTATATCATACAATATTATAGGTTTTCCAAAACTTGGACTTTCTGCTAGTTTTACATTTCTTGGAATTATTACTATCTCTCCATCTTTTCTAAATAACTTACCACTTAAATGCTTTTTAAGTTCGGCAACCGTATCCTTTGAAAGATTATTCTGTGGGCTATACATAGTAGGTAAAATTCCCCTTATTCTTAACTTCGGATTTATTGCTTCTCTTATATTATGAATTGTCCTTAAAATATGTGCCAAACCTTCTAATGCTAAATATTCACATTGAATCGGGATTATTACATCAGTGCTTGCTGCAAGTGCATTAATTGTGATATTTCCTAATGCAGGTGGCGAATCTATTATTATATAATCATATCTATTTACAACATCTTTTAAAGCTTTTCTTAAAATTTGTTTATTATTTACACCTGTTCCTAATTCTTGCTCAAAATTAGTAAGAACAATATTTGATGGAGCAAGGTCTAGTTTATTCAAACTTGTCTTTAAAATAATCTCATCTAATGTTTTTTTACCACTTAATACATGATATATATTAAATTCAAAATCACTTCTTTTAAATCCGTAACCTGTGGTAGCATTACCTTGTGGATCCATATCTATTAGTAAAACACTTTTTTCAGCTACCGCAAGAGAAGCTGCTAAATTCACTGCCGTTGTTGTTTTACCTACCCCACCCTTTTGATTAGCTATTGTTATAATTTCACTCATCTTAAACTATATATCCTTTTGTTATCTACTAAAATAGAACCATCTTCATATAATTTTACATCATTTAATGAATAAGTATTATCATCATTTTTAAAATAAAACGATCTACTTAATTCAAAATCACTCTTATAATAATCAAAAATTTCTTTCCAAGAAATATTAAGATTTATTCTATCAAAAAAAGTTTTAAGTAATGTTGAATATGAAATATCTATATCTAAAATATTAGCATCTACTGGTGCTGTAGTTATGTTTACACCAATACCGCAAACTAATTTATTTTTTATTTTTGCAGTAATTAGCCCTCCAATTTTTTTATTATCTAAATAAAAATCATTAGGCCATTTGATAAAAACTTTTGAACCAAATTCTTTTAAGACTATTTTCATTATCATAGAATAATATATACTAGCTGATTGAATAGGTAAATCATCTGGTAAATTATCATTAAAAAAAGATAAATATAAATTATTTTTTATATCTAAATTAAATTTATTATATTCATCAAAAAATATAAAATCTATATCTTTAAAATACTGATTATGAATCTTAGAATTTATATTGCCAAGTGAATCGGTATTATCGCTAATCCAATTTCTATTACAAGAGCCAATTCCGTTAGTTTGTTTAAGCGTAGCCAATGCAAATGCGTGTTCTTTAAAACCATTTCTAATAGCATTTATAAGCTCAACTTGAGTTGAACTTATACAATTACAAAAAGCTAGATTATACAATGCTATCTCCTTGCTTTAACCTTTTACCATTTAAATATACATTAGCATCTAAAGACTTTTTACCTGCATCTTGCAATTTATAAACTTTTAAGCTGCCTTTTTTACAAGTTAAAATTAAATAATTTTTACCTATTTCTTTTATAAGCCCTTCTTTATTATCACTTTCACATTCATTCAATTCAAGTTCATTTAGCTTTAAACCATTTTCTAAAAATATATTAGGCCAATCATAAAATGCTAAATATTTTTGGTAGATTTCTTTAGCATTATTTAGCTCAATTAAACCATCTTGTTTTTTGATAATTTTTGTATGAGTTACCTTTGAATCATCTTGCTTAACAGGTTGAAAATAATTTGGATTTTCTAAAAATTCCAAAAGCATTTTTGCTGATAATTTAGACATTTTGTCAAATACTTGTGGAGAATTTAAATCCTTAATATTTAATTCTTGTTGATATAAAATATCTCCAGTATCAAGACCTATATCCATATTCATAAGTGTAACTCCACTTATAATATCACCATTTAAAATAGCACTTTGTATAGGTGAAGCTCCTCTATAATAAGGAAGTAAACTAGCATGAGTATTAATACAAGGTGCTATGTCTAAAATCTCTTTTGGCAGTATTTTTCCATAAGCTGCAACTATTATAAAATCTGGTTTTTTATTGTTAATTAAATTTCTAATCTCTTCATTATTTCTTAAGCTTTTTGGTTGTGCTAATTCTAAGTTTAGTTTTAACGCAATCTCTTTTACCGGACTTGGAGTTAATATTTTTTTTCTTCCAACTTCTTTATCTATTTGGGTTAAAACTAGACTTACATTATGAAATTTACTAAGCTCTTCTAAAATAAATGCCGAAAATTCGGGCGTGCCCATAAATACTATATTTTTTTTCATGATATACCTAAAAATTAAGATATGTTATTCAAATAACATTTTTGATAAAGATAATTTTAACTCTTTAATACCATCATTAGTAACTGAAGATATTTTTGTAACAAAAACTAAATTATCATATCTTTTTAAATACTCATTTAAAAGTTCTAATTCTTGAATTAAATTCTCTTTAGCCACATCACATCTTGTGATTGCAACTGCAAATTTAAAATCATTCAAGCCATAAGCTTCAAGTTCTTTATATAAGTTGATAAATTGTTCTTTAACGCTCATTTCTTTAAAACTATCTAGCATAAATAATAAGCATTTTGATCTTGATATGTGTTTTAAGAACTCATATCCTAAACCTTTTCCTTCGCTAGCACCTTCTATAATTCCTGGTATATCAGCCATTACAAACGAGTAATCATTAATATCTACAACACCTAATTTTGGAGTAAGAGTTGTAAATTCATAATCAGCAATTTCTGGCTTAGCATTACTTACTATACTAATTAAAGTAGATTTTCCAACATTAGGATATCCAACTAATCCAACATCAGCAATTAATTTTAATTCAAGTCTTACTTCTAGACTTTCTCCTTTTTTGCCAGGTTGAGCGTATGTAGGTCTTTGATTAACAGAACTTTTAAAGTGTCTATTTCCAAGGCCACCTAAACCACCATTTAGTAAGACTATTTGCTCTCCTAAACTCGTAAAGTCATGTAAGATTTCATTGGTATTAATATCAATAATTTGAGTACCTATTGGAACCTTTATTTCTAAATTCTCACCTTTTTTACCACTTTTATTTCTAGGTAATCCACAATCACCATTACTAGCCTTTAAATGTGTTTTGCCTTTAAAATGTGCTAAAGTATGAAGATTATTATCACAAATAACCACTACATCGCCACCACGACCGCCATCGCCGCCATCAGGACCACCTAGTGGTACATGTTTTTCACGGCGAAATGAGCTAGCACCCGCTCCGCCGTTACCAGAGCTCAGCCTAATTTTTATACTATCAACAAACATTACCTAAGCTCCTTTTAATTTAAATTATACTGCAGGATATACAGAAACTTTTTTGCGGTTTTTGTCTTTTCTTTCAAATTTAACAAAACCATCAACTAAAGCAAAAATAGTATGATCTCTTCCCATACCAACATTTGCTCCTGCGTGAGTTGCTGTTCCTCTTTGGCGAATAATAATATTTCCAGCTCTTACAAATTCTCCACCAAATTTTTTAACACCTAAACGTCTACCTATAGAATCTCTATTATTTTGAGTTGAACCTTGACCTTTCTTGTGTGCCATTGTATTTCTCCTTACGCTTTAATTTCTTTTACTACTACGCGAGTAAATTGTCTTCTAAAACCTCTTTTTAATTTAGAGTCTTTTCTTCTTCTTTTCTTAAAAATTACAACTTTTTTATCTTTTCCTTCGTTGATAACTTCAAGAACAACTTTCGCTCCACTAACAAAAGGGGTACCGATTTTTAATTCTTTATCGTTAACAGCTAAAACATCTGTAACTTCTACGATAGACTTTTTCTCTGCTTCAAAGCGATCTAACTTTAATTCGTCGCCAACACTTACTTTGTACTGCTTACCGCTATGTTTAAAAATAGCATACATAATTCATCCTTTGTAATTTAGTAAGTCCCATCAAGCACTTTAAATATTAGAAATTTAAAGATTTAAATAAGCTTAAATGAGTTGTAAAAAGCGAATACTATCAAAAAATCATTAATTTTTATTTAAAAATTTATTTTTTTTGCTACACTAATGCTATTTTTAGTTTAAAAGGAAACAAAAACATGAGTTTTGAAGGAAGAGACGAACTAGTTAATTCTAGTATTAATTATTTTGAAAAATATACACACAAATTTATTAATAACATACAAGCTTATTATAGAAGCGAAGGCAAAATTTTATCAAAAAATTGTGAAGATGCTTACGAAGAATTATTTTCTATGTTACTAACAAAAGATTTTAGTATAGAAAGAGGTAAGGAATTAGCCAAGACAAAAGACTTTGACAGAGCTTGCTTTTTTGAATTTTTATTAAAAACTTATATAGATTTTTCTAAGCATATTATGAATAATGGATTAAACAATAAATTAGTTGTTAATCTCGCCTTTGCATTAGAAAGATATGGTTCAATTTTTTGCACAATTTGTCACGATTCTACGACTGCACAAAGTTCAATTAATGTATTTTCGGCAAGTAGTTCTGGTGGATTTTTTATACACGAGAATTTTATAGATACATTTAAAAAAATGTATTCTGTAGGAGAAAAATTAGAATTTTTAAATCTTTATAATGGTGTTCCTGTTAGAACTTACGGAGAAATTTTACAAGTTGAAGATGCGAGTATAGTTGTAAAAGTTGATTTAATGCAAATTTTAGCTATGAAAGAAGAAGATTGTGCTTATATAGTTCAAAATCAATATTTGCAAAAAAATATTAAAGCAAATATTTTATCTGTTAATATTGTAAATTGCACGGTAACTTTAAATAATTTTGAAAGCCAACCATATATGCACGCATTAAAAAGAGCATATCCTAGAGTGCATCCTAATGAATTTACTAAAATAGCACTAACTCATGAAGATGGAAGGGTTGCTAATGGAAAATTATTTGATATTTCAGAAGGTGGAATTGGTGTTGTTTCTAATGAAGATGTAGGATTTAAAAGAGGTGATATTTTATCATCTTATATTTGTTTACATATGCCTCATTCAAATGAAGCAGTTGAGTTTAATTTAAAATTTAAATTAGTTGTTTTAATTGTGTATCAAAATGCTTACAGATATTGTTTAGAGATTTTACCAGACCAAGAAGATGCTAAAAAAATCCAAGAATTTGCAAGCAGAAGAGTAGAAGAAACTTTAGTAGAGCTTAAAAATCAATTAAGCCTATACAAAAGAGATTAAGATATGAATTTTATTACATTCATAATTGACTTGTTTACAAATAATAATTTAATTTGTATGCTAATAGCCTATTTAATAGGCTCAATTCCTTTTGGATTAATATATGCTAAAAAATTTGCGAATGTTGATATTAAATCTCAAGGTTCAAAAAGCATAGGAGCTACAAATGTATTAAGAGTTGTAAAACAAGTTAATCCAAAATTGGCTAAAAAATTAGCAATAGCTACTATGTTAAGTGATTTTTTAAAAGCTATGCTTCCAATTTGTATTGCTATGTTTTTAGATATAAATGAAGCAACAATTTGGGCTATGGCAGTTCTTAGTGTTATAGGACATTGCTATAGCATATTTTTAAGCTTTAATGGCGGTAAAGGCGTAGCTAGTGGGGCTGGAGCTTTAATACTATTAGTTCCTTATTCTGTAATTATAGGTCTTATTTTTTGGCTAATAATCGGAAAAGTATTTAAAATATCTAGCTTAGCATCATTAATAGGATTTAGTATTGGAGTAATTAGTGCAGAATTTTTATACCCTAATATTAGTATTAATTCTCACGCACCAATATATTTAATATTATTTTTTGTGTTCTATAAACATATACCAAATATTATTAGATTGATTTTTAAAGACGAATGCAAAGTCATATAAAAATAAAAACAAAATTTAAATGTATAATAGGCTTATTGGAATTTGAAAGATTAGAAAAGCAAACAATAAGCCTAAAAATAAATGCAAAAGCTGATAGTTTTTTAGACTATGCTAAAGTAACTAAATTATCAAAAAAATATTTAAAATCAAAAAAATTCTTTACCTTAGAAAAAGCTAATAAAAAACTAGCAAAAAAAATAAAAATCAAATTTCCACAACTAAAAAAAATAAAAATTGAGATTATTAAATTAGAGATTATGAAAAATACAAAACTTAGTGCTAAATACAAAAAAAAATATTAAAATAACTTTAAAAAAACTTGAATATTTGCTTAAATTGTGTTAGCATAACCTTAATTTTACTTTAAGGAAAAAAAATGCGTATTTTAGTAGTGGAAGATGAAATATCTTTAAACAAGACACTAGCCGAAGGTTTAACTGAATATGGCTATCAAATAGATGCGTGCGAAAATTGTAAAGATGCTGAATATTATATCGGTATTAGAAACTACGATTTAGTATTGACAGATTGGATGCTTCCTGATGGTGATGGCACTGACTTAATACATGTTGTAAAACATAAATCTTCAAGAACTTCAATCATAATTTTATCTGCAAAAGATGATAAAGAAAGTGAAATAAGCGCTTTAAAAGCAGGTGCTGATGATTACATTAAAAAACCTTTTGATTTTAATGTATTATTAGCTAGAATTGAAGCAAGACTTAGATTTGGTGGGTCAAATACAATTAAAATTGATAATTTAGAAATAGACCCAGATGAAGAAAAAATTACTTATAAAGGTAAAGAAATTGAATTAAAAGGTAAACCTTTTGAAGTATTAACCCATCTTGCAAGACACTCTGATCAAATAGTATCAAAAGAACAATTATTAGATGCAATTTGGGAAGAACCTGAACTTGTAACTCCTAATGTAATTGAAGTTGCAATCAATCAAATTAGGCAAAAAATGGATAAGCCTTTAGGTATCTCAACTATTGAAACAATAAGAAGAAGAGGCTATAGATTTTGCTTTCCCAAAAAAGCATAAGAAATAAATTTTTCTTGCAACTAGCATCTACTATTACGGTGCTAGTTGTTATTTTTTCAGTTCTGTCGTATCAAATTCTAAAAATTAATATAATGCAAAATGAATTTGATAATTTAATCAAAAATGCTATTAGTATTATTGAAGTGAATAATAGTTCAAACTTTATTATTTTTAAAGACTATAAAATAATTCATTTAGATAAAAAAACTATGAAACCAAACTTTCAAATAATCAATGAAAATGATAAAAAAGTCTTGATTTTAACATATCCTTACAATGAATTTGGGGATTATATAATATTGAAAAAAGATATAAGTCAATCAATTAAAATTCTTGATACTATTTTTATATCTTTATTTTTAATAATTATCATTGCTATTAGTTTGATTATTTTTTATTCATTATTCTTATCAAGAATATTATCAATGCACCTAAAAGAATTAAGCGTTAAAGTTAGCAGGTTTGATGATAACTTTACAAATAGATTAGATTATAAAAACTATCCATTAGAGTTTAAAGAAATCATAAGTAGTATTAATCACTTAATTACTAGAATTCAAAACTATAATATGTCTCAAAAAGAACTATTTATAGGAATTGCTCACGAATTAAAAACTCCTTTAGCAGTTATAAAAGCTAAAAACGATGTAACGCTAATTAAATCAAGAGATAGTGAATATTATATTCAAACCATTAAAAACTCTAATGATAGCATAGATAATATCAATAAAATTATAAATGAAATTCTTAAAATTGGCAGATTAGAAGGTGCGCAATTTGAAGAACCAAATGAAATAGACCTAATTGATTTTATTAGACAAGAAAGCAAAAATTTCAGCCTATTAGGCTCAAAAACAGGACAAAAAATAGAACTTAATCTAAATCCAAATGAATTAAAGATAAAAATACAAAAAACCTTATTCTCACAAATTTTACAAAATTTTATTCAAAACGCATTTAAATTTTCTCAACCAAATACAACAATAACAATTACAACTTTCATCAATAATATGACTTTTTATCTATATGTAGATGATATGGGTTGTGGAATTAGTGAAGATAAAGATTATTTTGCACCATTTAAAAGATTTGGAGATAAAGAAGGCGTTGGATTAGGACTTTATTTATCAAAATCAGCTGCAACCGCACTAAAAGCTGAAGTATCATTAGAAAATAGAAAAGATATGCAAGGAACAAGGGCTATTTTTTCTATGAAAATCAAAAAAAATTAAGAGAAGAAATATGGCAAAAAAAACTGCAATTATTGATTTAGGTTCAAACGGAATTAGAATGGCAATATATGAAAAAACTTCAAGATATGGTTTTTATATATTAAACGAACAAAAAGTTAAATTTCGTTTGGCACAAGGTGCTTATGAACAAGATAATGTATTGGTAGAAAAACAAATCAAAAAAGCTTACGAAATAATAAAATATTTTAAAACTCAAGCGCTTAATTTTAAGTGTAATAAAATATTTTGCATAGGAACATCAGCTCTAAGAGATGCAAAAAATAAAGCTGATTTAATTAACCTATTAAAAAAAGATTTAAAACTCAATATCAAAACTTTAAGTGGAATGGAAGAAGCATATTTAAGTGGTTTTGGAGCTATTAATTTACTACCTAAATTAGATGAAAAATCAATTTGTTTAGATATTGGTGGTGGTAGTGCTGAATTGTGTTTGTGTGAAAATACAAAAGTAGTTAAAACTTTCTCGCTTGACCTTGGGACGGTGAGATTAAAAGACTTATTTAAAGACAAATTTAATAAATTAGAAAAATATATAGATAATTATTTAGAGCAAATCCCTGATGATTTTAAAGCTTCTATCTTAATTACAATAGGTGGCTCATTAAGAGCTATTAGTAATGCTATTATGGAAAAAAATAATTATCCTTTAAGTCAGGTTCATGCTTTTTCTTATCAAGTAGATGAAGAAAGTGAATTTATAGAAAAAATTATAAATTGCAAAAATTCAGAACTTAGCTCGCTAGGAATTAAAAAAGAAAGACACGATACCATTAAAATGGGTGCTTTAGTCTTTTATAAAATAATTAAAAAATTAAAAATCAAGCAAATAATTACAAGTGGTGCTGGAGTTAGAGAAGGAATATTTTTAAAAGACTTATTTAAACACCACAAAGGATTTCCAGCCAATTTTAATCCGAGCTTAAAAAGTCTTGAAGATAGACTAATTAAATACAAATCAGGCTCACTGGTTAGTAATGTTACAAGATTATTTAATACTTTAAATGAAATTCATTATGTTGATAAAAAATATCTAAAACACTTAACATATGCAGCAAAACTCATTGAAACAGGTTTATTGCTTAGTTATTATTCAAACCATAAACATAGTGCTTATTGTGTTTTAAGTGGTCTAAATTTTTGTATAAAACACGAAGATAAAGCACTAATAGCAACTATAATAGAACAACACGGCAAAAAAATAAATTATGAGAATTTAAAATTAAAAAAATTATTGCCAGATGAAAATACTATATCTTGGCTTAATTTTATTCTAGCATTTTGTAATGCTTTAAATAAGGCTAAAGAAAACGAAATTTGTGATTTTTCTTATAAAAATAAAACTTTATATATAACAAAAAATACAAATAATTTCATTATGCAAGAAGCTATTAAAAAGATTAGCAAGCCAAAAAGTTTTAATGTATATATAAACAATGAAGAGATTTAACTCTTCACTAATTATTTAATAGAATTAATAGTCTTTAAAATATAATTTTTTGAGATTTCAAGTTTTTCTTTTTCATCTTTATTTAAGTCTAATTCAAGAACTTTTTTAATACCACCCTTACCTACTACAACCAATCTTGAATAAGCTAAATTATCTTGAGTAAAACTAATAGGTGTGATTAAATTCTCATCATCTTTAATAGCTTTAATAATTCTTGCAATTACACTTCCTATTCCAAATTCTGTTTTACCTTTTACTTTAAAAATCTCTCCACCCTTAAAGCGAACTCTGTTTTCAATCTCATCTAAATTAAGGTTAAACTCATTAATATTTTTACCGCCCACAAAGGCATTGCTCTTATAAAAAAACTGCGTATCTCCATGTTCTGCTAGCATAAAAGCATTTATATTTTTATAAGAAATTCCTAATTTATTAGCAATTTCAATCTTAAGCCTTGCACTATCAAGCGTTGTGCCTGTGCCAATTACTTTAAAAGCATCTAAGCCGCTTAATTTTTGAGCGTAATAAACAATGCTATCATTTGGATTTGTGGCTATTAAATATATACCATTAAAGCCCTTTAAGGCATTAATAATTTCTTTTAAAGGTTCATAATTAGCCTTAAGTTCAAGCGTTCTATCAGGCTCGATACAAGTTGTATATGCTAAGACAATAAGATCACATTTTACTAATTCTTCTACCTTGCTAACAGCAAAAATCTTAGAATTTGAATTGGTATTTTCAAGACTATCTTCTAAATCAATCTTACTTGCATTTGCTAAGCCATCTTTAATATCGTATAAATAAAGCTCGTTTGCTATATTTTGACTACTTAGCATAAAACTTGCAGCCGAACCAACGGCTCCAAGTCCAATAATTCCTATTTTCATTTTAATAAACTCTTAAATAATTCAACGCTATCAAGCTGCTCCCAAGGATAACTTGCAACTCCAACTTGCCCATAAGTTGCAACATCAGCATAAGAAAATCCAGCTTTACTAGGCTCATCTAATCTAAATTTTTCTTTAATCCATCTAGGAGTTAATGCGAAATTTCTTTCAACAAATGCACTTAAAATATTATCATCAACACTTGCATTTGTCCCCATACAATCAACATTTACGCTAATTGGTTTTGCAATTCCTATTGCATAGCTAATTTGCACTATACATTTTTTAGCTAAGCCACTTGCAACTATATTTTTTGCTACATATCTAGCTGCATAAAGCCCACTTCTATCAACTTTTGTGTAATCTTTTGAGCTTTGTGCCCCACCACCTATTGGGCTATATCCACCAAAACTATCCACTATTAATTTTCTTCCCGTTAAGCCACTATCGTGAAGGCTTGAGTGATTTACATACCTTCCTGTTGGATTAATATAAATAATGCAATCATCTTTATTAAATAGCTCTTTTGGTAAGCCTGAATTACAAATTAAATTCATAATTTTTGAGCGAACTTCATCAAGACTTAGGCTACTTACGCTAGGAGCTGAAACTACTATTGTATGGATTTTTTTAGGCTTACAATTTTCATAATTTTCCTTGCTCTCATAATCAATTGTAACTTGAGTTTTAATATCTACTCCAAATTCGTGTGGATTATTTAGAGCATATTCATATACTTTATTACAAATCATTCTCGCATAAAAAATCGCAGCAGGCATAAATTCAGGTGCTTCGCTACTTGCAAAGCCAAACATCATACCTTGATCACCCGCTCCCATTTCTCCATCACTTTTATCAACGCCTTGATTAATATCATTACTTTGCTCGTTTAATAACACTTGCACTTTAACATCACTTGGGTGTAAGCATTCAGCCTTGCTAAAATGAGAATTTTCTTTATAACCTATTTTAATTAAAGCGTTTTTAACTACTTCTTCATATTCACTTTCACTAACCTTTAAATTAGATTTAATCTCTCCACCAATTATTACATTCTTTCCAGCGACAAAAACCTCACTAGCAACGCGAGCATTTTTATCATAATTTATATGCAAATCAACAATGCTATCAGCAATGATATCAGCACATTTATCAGGGTGTCCTGCACTTACTACTTCACTTGTAAATAAATACATTTATTATCCTTTAATAATTAAATTTTGCCTAATTTTAGCCTTTATAGTTAATGTTTTGTAAGAGAGATTTGCTATATTTTTGCCTTTTTAAGGAGATATTATGAGCGTCTTAAGTTCAATGATTAAAAGATATAAAAGTACTAATTTAATTATAAAAATTATGATTGGTATTGTTGTAGGTGTTTTTGTTGGAATTTGTATTCCTAGTTTTACTGATTATACTTCTTTATTAGGAGATTTTTTTATAGGTGCTCTAAAAGCAATTGCTCCGATATTAGTATTTATTTTAGTTCTTAGTGCAATCTCTACTAGAGAATATGGAAATGGAACTAAAAAAATAAAACAAGTAATAATTTTATATTTAATAGGAACTTTCCTAGCTTCTGTTTGTGGTGTTGTTGCTAGCTTTTTATTTCCTACAAAACTTATATTAGAAATACCAAATAATATTGATTTAACCCCGCCAAGTAGTGTTGCTATGGTATTTAAAGATTTATTATTTAAAATGATAGAAAATCCAGTAAGTGCATTAGCTAATGGAAATTATATTGGAATTTTAACTTGGGCTATAGCTGCTGGAATTGCACTTAAAACTTGCTCAAAAGAAGTAAAAAAAGTATTTATAGATATTAATGAAGGTACTATTAAAATTGTTGCTTTCATAGTTCGTCTAGCTCCTATTGGTATTTTTGGTCTAGTAAGCACAAGTGTTGCTAAAACTGGTGTAGAAACTTTAGCTGATTATGTTTTATTACTATTAGTATTAGTTGGGACTATGCTATTTGTAACATTTATAATCAATCCATTAATAGTATTTGTAGTTACTAAGAAAAATCCTTATCCATTAGTTTGGGTTTGTATAAAACACTCTGCAATTTATGCGTTTTTTACAAGAAGTTCAGCTGCAAATATTCCTGTAAATATGGCACTATGTTCAAAAATTAATGTTGATAAAGAATTATATGGAGTATCAATTCCACTAGGTGCTACAATTAATATGGCTGGAGCTGCTGTTACTATTTCTGTTTTAGCACTTGCTGCAGTTCATACATTAGGACTTAATATTACTTTTACAAACGCTATACTACTTAGCTTTTTAGCTGCATTTGCTGCTTGTGGAGCTAGTGGGGTTGCTGGTGGCTCACTTTTACTTGTTCCTTTAGCGTGTTCATTATTTGGGATAAATGATGATATTGCTATGCAAGTAGTTGGGGTTGGCTTTATAATTGGAGTTATTCAAGATAGTGTTGAAACAGCTTTAAATAGCTCTACTGATGTGCTATTTTCTGCAATTTGTTCTGATACTAAAATAGATTTAAGTAGGGTATAAAATGGAATGGGATTTAAGCATAATTTATAAAAACAAAGAAGAATTATATAAAATTTTAAAAGATTTAGAAAATCAAGCAAACGATTTTGCTTTAAAATACGAAAATAATTTAAAAAATGAAAAAGAATTTGAAAATATAATTTCAAAATTAGAAAACATTTATAATGAGTTAAGCCGTGCTGGAGCTTATGCGTATTTACATTTTGCAAAAGATAGTGCAAATGGAGCATTTTTACAAGAAATAAGCACAATTTGCACTAATATTGAAAGTAAATTGGTGTTTTTTGAAATTGAGTTTTGCGAATTAGAAAACGCACAAGAAATTGCAAATAATTGTAAAAAATATTCATATATGCTAAATAATTGGCTAAAAGCTAAAAAATATCAATTAAGCAAAAGCAACGAGCAAGTATTTATGAAAATGAATATAAATGGTAAAGAAGCATTTTCAAGATTATTTGATGAATACTTAAGTAATATTACCTTTAAACTTGATTTAAAAAAAATCAGCGAAGAAGAACTATTAAGCAAGCTTTATAGCCCTGATAGAGCTTTAAGAAAAAGAGCAGCCGATGCACTTACAAAAGGACTTAAGAAAAATATAAAAACTCTATGCTTTATTTTTAATATGATTAAAAATAATCACTTAAGTGAATGTGAGCTAAGGGGCTATGAAAATCCTATGCAAGCAAGGAATTTGAGCAATCAAATTGAAGATGAAAGTGTAAAAAGCCTAATAAAAGCAGCCGAAAATAATTATCATTTAGTAGAAAATTATTACAATAAAAAGCGTGAAATTCTAGGTCTTAAAGAATTAAAAGACTATGATAGATACGCTCCACTTTATGATGATATTAGCAATGATTGGGATTTTGAGAAATCTTGTAAAGTTGTAAAAGATACTTTTAATAAATTTAGCCCAAAATTTGCTGAACTTATGCAAAAAGCACTTGATAATAAAGCTCTTGATGTATATCCTGCTAAAAATAAGCGTAGTGGAGCATTTAGCTATGGCATAAATCCTCAACCATTTGTAATGCTAAATCATACAAATAATAGAAGAGATTTATTCACTTTAGCACACGAATTAGGGCATTTAATCCATCAAAGTCTAGCAGGAGAAAATCTAGGGTATTTTAATGCAAATACTCCGCTAACTACAGCTGAAACTGCTAGTGTTTTTGCTGAAATGCTAGTTTATGACGCTATTAAAGATACGCTTAGCCCTAAGGATAAAAAAGCACTTTTAGCAAGTAAAATTGAAGATATATTCGCAACATTTTTTAGACAAATTAATTTTACAAATTACGAAATCGCTCTACATAATCACGAAGGTGAATTAAGTGTTGATGAGTTTTGCGACTTATGGCTAGCTGAAGGGCAAAAAATGTTTGGTAGTAGCGTAAAATTACGCAAAAAATACAAATATTGGTTTAGCTATATCCCACATTTTATCCATTCGCCGTTTTACTGCTACGCGTATTCTTACGCACAATTATTAGTTTTAGCATTATTTGGACTTTATAAGAGTGGAAAATGTGCTAATTTCGTAGAGCTTTATACAGAATTTTTAGCAAGTGGTGGAAGTCGCTCTCCGGCTGAATTGGTAGGACTTTTTGGACTTGATTTAAATAGTGATGAGTTTTGGCAATTAGGAATTAATGAAATTGCTAAAATGGTTAAGGAATTTTGCGAATGAATTATTTAGATAGACTAAATCCTGCTCAAAAACAAGCCGCTACATTTGTAGATGGAAGTTTATTAATCTTAGCTGGTGCTGGAACTGGCAAAACTCAAACAATGATTAGCAGATTAGTCTATTTAATAAGTGAAGTTGGAATTAGCCCTGAATCAATTTTAAGTCTTACATTTACAAATAAAGCCGCAGCTTCAATGAAAGAAAGAGCTATAAAAATGCTAAATGAAATAGGCTATAGTAATAATTTACCAATTTTAAGCACATTTCATAGCTTTGGAATGGAGTTTTTAAGCGAATATATAGAATTATTAGATGGAAGAAGAAGAAAAAATTATAGACTAATTGATACTGATGATAAAAAGGCTATGATTAAAGAATTTGTTTTAGAAAAAATTAGAAAAACTGATATAAATTTTTTAAGTAAGGATAAAAAAGATAAAGAAATCTTAAAAGATGAAAAAGAGTTTTTAAGAAATAAAACCAACGAAGCTATGGCTTATATAGATAGGGTTAAAAATACCTTAGAATTTGAATTAGAAAATGAAAATCACGAAATATATTTAGATTATGAAAAAGCTTTAGAATACAATAATTTAATAGATTTTGATGATTTAATAATTCTGCCACACGATATTTTAAAAAACAATCCAACAACAGCTACAAAAATTAGCAATCAATATTCATACATAATGGTAGATGAGTATCAAGATACTAATTTAGCTCAATTAAAATTATTAAAATTATTATGTAAAGCTCATCAAAATATCGTTGTAGTTGGAGATGATGATCAAAGTATTTACTCATTTCGCCACGCAAGAATACAAAATATATTAGGATTTTCTGATGATTTTCAAGACGCAAAAATCATTAAATTAGAAGAAAATTATAGAAGCACAAAAACCATATTAAATCACGCAAATAGCTTAATAGCAAACAATAAAACAAGATATGGAAAAGAGCTATTTACAAATAATGAATTTGATATAGATATTACTAAATTAGAAAATTATTATGAAGTAATTTACGAGATTAAAAGTCTTATAGAAAAAGGCGTAAAGCACAATGAAATCTGTGTTTTATATAGAATGAATATGAGCGGAAATTTCATTGAGCCTAGATTAATTAGCGAGAATATACCTTATAAAGTTATTGGTTCTGTTCCGTTTTTTGAAAGAGCGGAAATTAAATTACTTATAAATTATTTAAGACTTTATGTGGATTTTAATGATAACTTGGCCTTTAAAAAAATCATCAATATGCCTAAAAGAAAATTTGGTGAAAAAGCCTTAGAAAAATTAGAGAATTTATCTAAAAAACCATCTTTATTTGAAAGTTTAAAAGATAATTTAGATAGTTTTAAAAATATTGAAATTAAAGAATTTATAGAGCTTTATACTACAACTCAAGATAAATTCGCTTTATTTTTAAATAAATTAGCTTCTCTTGAAGTTCATAATTTATTTGATAATCCAAAATCAAGAGCTGAAAACTGCTCGGTATTTTTTGATATTATCAAAAGAGAATGCGGCTTTAATGCCGATATTGCTAAGCTTACTAATTTTTTAAATAAAATCATCTTACAAGAACAAATAATAAAAGAAAATAATAACGCAATTAATCTTATGACCATTCACGCTAGTAAAGGATTAGAATTTGAATATGTATTTTTAATTGATTGTGATGGTGGCAAAATGCCTTGCACTTTTATGGGTATTTTTGATATTGAAGAAGAGCGAAGATTAGCTTATGTGGCGATGACAAGGGCAAAACATAAATTCTATTTACAATATGATTATACAAATCCAAGTATTTTTGTAAATGAAATTATGTATAAAAATACTAGCAATGCTACTATAAATAATTCTACTAATGAATTTAAAGTAGGAAATGCAGTAAATCATAAATTATTTGGTAGTGGAAAAATACTTGCCATTGAAGGCAATTTAATTAGCGTAAATTTTCAAGGAAAAATTAGAAAGCTCAATAAAGACTTTCTAAGTTTAGCTTAAATAATATTAGTATTTAAACTAATATTATTTATAAATCTCTTTAAAATTCTTATAAAAATTAGCAAAAGTTTTATTAGCTATATTTTCTCTAATCTCACTCATTAAATTTAAATAATAATGCAAATTATGAAGACTTGCTAAGCGAAAAAATGTAATCTCTCCAGCTTTAAACAAATGATGAACATAAGCACGGCTGTAATTTCTACAAGTATAACAAGAGCAGTTTTTATCAATTGGCTCATTATCATCTTTCATAAAACTAGCCTTTATATTTATTTTGCCAAAACTTGTAAATAATGTGCCATTTCTAGCATTTCTAGTAGGCATAACACAATCAAACATATCAACCCCACGAGCGACATTTTCTACCAAATCAAGCGGAGTTCCAACCCCCATTAAATATCTTGGGCGATTTTGTGGCATTTGTGGGGCTAGTTTTTCTACCGTTTCATACATTAATTCATTTGGCTCTCCAACGCTTAACCCACCAATTGCAAGTCCATCAAAATAATATTCATTTTCAGCATCTAAAATACCTTTTAAACACTCACTTCTTAGCGTATGATTAGTCCCACCTTGAACGATAGCAAAGATATTTTGCTCTCTTTTTAATTCATTTGTATAAAGCTTTTTAAACTCGCTTTTATAAAGCTCTTTTGAATATTTTTGAAGCAAGGTAATTTCATCTGTATTTTGAAATTCTTTTTTCATCTCAAGCGAGAGTTTAGCCCAATAAATAGTGCGTTTAAGACTTGCTTTAATCCTTTCTTCACTAGCAGGTAAAGCACATAAATCATCTAAAACCATACAAATATCACTATTTAATAAATACTCCGTTTTTAAAACACTTGCAGGTGTAAAATGATGTAAGCTCCCATCAATGTGGCTTTTAAAAGTAATTCCATCATCACTATGTTTTGTATTTTTACTTAGTGAAAAAGCTTGAAATCCACCACTATCAGTTAGAAAGCTTCCATTAAATTTAGTAAAATTATGTAGCCCGCCGTGTCTAGCTATCAAATCAGCACCTGGTCTTAAATAAGTATGATAAGTATTTGCTAGGATTATTTTTGCTCCTAGACTTTGCATATCAGTTGCATCTAGGGCTTTTACGCAGCCTTGAGTTCCTACTGGCATAAAACAAGGAGTATTAAATTCCCCGTGAGCTGTGCTTACTTTACCAAGCCTAGCATTATTATCTGTTGAATATAAATCAAATTTCATTATAATTTTCCTTTATAAAATGGAGTTGTTATGAAAAAAATATTAGTTTTAGCTAAGGTTTGTGTTGCAAATCACTTCTTAAAAGAACTTGCAAAGTTTAAGGATAGCACAAAAGAATATATAATCGTTTGCCAAGATGATATTAATTTTAAGCATAGTTTTACTCATATTAAAATTGACCCTACAAATGCTGCAAGACTTAAAAATTATGTAAATAATAATCTTGAACTTGTATATTTATTATTTGATAATGATTTAGATACAAGGCTTGCTTATGATGCTATAAGATTTATTGATAAAAGAGTAAGAATTGTAGTGTTATCAAACAATAAAGAATACGAAAATGATAGCTTTTGCACTCTTATTAATCAAGAAGAAATGACTACAAATCATTTGATAGATATTTTGCCAAATATGCCAATGATAGCAAGAGATATTGGGCTTGGAATTGGCGAGATTATGCAAGTATTTGTTCCTGTTGGCTCAATTTATGCAAACAAACATATAAATGCAATTGCGCAAGAATTTTATAAAATCGCATTAATTTATAGAGATAATGAAATAATTTTACCAAAACCCGATACTCAAATTCTAGCAAATGATGAGCTAGTTTTAGTAGGTGATCCAAATATTTTAAATCTAATGTTTTCAAGGATTAAAGGTCAGGTAGGACAATTTCCTAGCCCTTATGGAGATAGTATTTGCGTTGTAATTGATATGAAAATTGATGAAAATATAGATAATTTAATAAATACAGCACTTTTATTACACGCTAAATCTAATAGTTCAAGACTAATTTTTTATGTAGTAAATCCTACAATAAATAAAGACCTAGAAAAATTAAAGAAACTTAAAAGAAAGACAATAATAGTCCATATTAAATATGAAGATATATCGGTAAATAATGTAGTTTTAGAGTTTTGTAATATGTATTCTGGACTATTTATTACAAGTAAAGAAATTTTTAAAAAAAATATAGCAACTTTTTATGATAGTTCTATGCCTGTTTTAAAAATAGGAACAATAGATTTTGCAAAGCTAAATACTATAGCTTGCATAGGTTCAGGCTCTCTTAGAGTGGAGAATTTGACATCTACTTTATTAGATATTTCTTTAATACTTAATTTAAATGCAAAAATGATGTATTTTGATAATGCAAATCCTGTAAGTGATGATTTAATAGAGCATATAAATATGCAATCACAATTTTTTAATAAGAATTTAGAATTAGTAGAATACAAAAGCAAAAACCCATTATTAGAGCTAAAATTTAATCCATACATAATACATTGTTTAGGATTTGAAAAGCATATAATCAAAACGAATACTTTAAAATATTTATCTAATGATTTTTCAAAACTTTACGAAATACTAGATGATAATTATCAATTATTCATACCAATAGTTTAAAACTTTTAGGAATTTAAATCATTTTAAATTCCTAAAAATTAATCACAAATTTTTATTATTTTTTTTCATACATTTTTCTTCAAAAATTTTTATCATAAATTTAATTTTTTTTGTATAATATTTTTTTTATTTTTAAAGGAGAAAAAATGAGTGCAAAATCTTATGTAAATGAAACACTTGAATTAATCAAAACTTATTCATCTAGACAACCTATATTCTTACAATGTGCAACTGAAGTTTTAAAATCAGTTACACCATTACTAGAAAGCAACAAGCAATACGAACAACACGCAGTATTACAAAGACTAGTAATGCCAGAAAGAACAATTATTTTTAGAGTTGTATATATTGATGATAGCGGTAAAGCTCAAACACATTTTGGCTACAGAGTTCAATTTTCTAGTGCTCTTGGACCTTATAAAGGTGGTTTAAGATTTCACCCTACGGTAAATCTTGACATTTTAAAATTCTTAGCATTTGAGCAAATCTTTAAAAACTCTTTAACAGGACTTTATATAGGCGGCGGTAAAGGTGGGGCTAATTTTGACCCTAAAGGCAAAAGCGATGCTGAAATAATGAGATTTTGCCAAGCATTTATGAGCGAACTTAGCAAACACATAGGCTATTCAACCGATGTTCCTGCTGGAGATATTGGCGTTGGTGCTAGAGAGCTTGGATATATGTTTGGAGCTTATAAAAAAATTACTTCTAAATTTGATGGAACTTTAACAGGTAAAAAAATTAGCTGGGGCGGTTCATTAGTTAGAAAAGAAGCTACAGGATATGGAACGGTTTATTTCTCAAAAGAATTGCTAAAAGAAAAAGGTGAAGGCTTTGAAGGAAAAACTTGCGTAGTTTCAGGTAGTGGAAATGTGGCTATTTATACTATTGAAAAACTTTATGAATACGGAGCAAAAGTTGTTGCAGTAAGCGATAGCGATGGCTATGTTTATGATAAAGATGGAATTGACTTAGACCTTTTAAAAGAAATTAAAGAAAACTTAAGACTTCGTGTAAGTGATTATGCTAACCGCAAAAAAGGTGCAGTTTTTGTATCTAAAGTAAATTATGAAAAAGGAACAAACGGAATTTGGAGTATTCCTTGTGATTATGCTTTCCCTTGTGCAACACAAAACGAACTTAGCTTAATAGATGCGAAAAACTTATATAAAAATGGCTGTAAATTAATCGCTGAAGGTGCTAATATGCCTTGCACACTTGATGCACAAAAATTTATTTTAGAAAACAAAATATATTATGCACCAGCAAAAGCAGCAAATGCTGGTGGTGTAGCTACAAGTGCGCTTGAAATGCAACAAAATGCAAATATGACTTCTTGGACATTTAACGAAGTTGATGAAAAATTACATAAGATTATGAAAGATATTTACGCTAGAACTGCAAATACTGCTAAAGAATTTGGATTTGAACACAATTTATTAGCAGGAGCAAATATTGCAGGCTTTAAAAAAGTTGCAGATGCTATGATAGACCAAGGCTATATTTAAGCCGAAAAGCCCTATTTTTAGGGCTTTTTTTACAAACTTAATATTAACTTTCTTTTATTATTATTCTTTCTTCAAAATCAAAAAATCAGGTTAAATATGAAAAAAATTATATATGTAAGTGCTATTAGTTCTTTGATTTATGCAAATACAATAAGTGATATTGAATTTAAAGGCTTATATCACTTGTCAAAAGAACAAGCCTTAAAGGCTGTGGATTTAAAAATTAATGATGAAGTTAATATATATAAGATAAATGATGCGGTTAAAAACCTTTTTTCTTATGGATATTTTGATGATATTTATGTTGATGAAAATAATGGAAAGCTAATATTTAATGTTGTAGAAAAACAATTCATTGCAAAAGTAAATATCAAAGGAACTTCAAGTAATGATAAAAAGCAAATAGAATCGTTTTTAAGTATTAAAAAAGGCGAAGCTTATAATGATAGAAAAATAGAAGAAGCAAAAGAAAAAATAATTCTATACTACCAATCTCGTGGATTTTATGATAGTGTAGTTGAAGTTGATACTCAAGAGCTTGAAAATAATGCTGTTGTATTAAATTTCAACATAAATAGAGGCGAAATCATAACAATTAAAAAAGTTAATTTAATAGGTGCTAAAAAATTAGACTATAGTGATTTTGACCCTGTAATAGCAAATAAAGAAAAAGAACTATTAGGTTGGTTTTGGGGATTTAATGATGGTAAATTATACTCAACCGAACTACCAAACGACCCTGCTAGAATTAAAGATGAATATATGAAAAAAGGCTATCTTGATGCTAATGTATCAAATCCTTATTTAGAAGCTAATATGCAAACTTACAAAGCAGAATTAACCTATTATATAAGCGAAGGCAAACGCTATAAAATAGAAGAAATCACAATAGAAAACCCACTAGAAAATGAAGTGAAATTTAACTTAAGTGATTTAAGAAGTAAAAAAGGAAAATATATTAATTCAGAAAAAATTCGTTCTGATATAGAATTAATTAAAACCAAATTCCAAGATAAAGGATATGCTTTAGCAGAGGTTTATCCTGATATTGCTAAAAATGATGCTGATGGAGTTGTAAGAATTTATTTTAGAGTTAATCTAGGAAATAAATACAATATTGGTAAAGTAATAATTAAAGGCAATGATAAATCTTTAGATAAAGTAGTAAGAAGAGAATTATTCTTAACCGAAGGAATGCAATTTAACAAAACAGATTTAAATGATAGCATTATAGCACTTAGAAAAACCGGTTATTTTGAAGAAGTAAATATCACTCCAAAACCAAGCTTTACGGGAGATATTGATTTATTAGTAGATGTAAAAGAAAAATCAACAGGCTCAATTACTGGTGGTGTTGGTTATAGCACATCTGATGGATTCTTAATTAACGCGTCTGTTAGCGATAGGAATATCTTAGGTAGCGGAATGTATGGTGGGATTAATTTAGAAAAATCAGATAAAGATGTAACTGGCAAAATCTTTTTAAACAATCCTAGGATATTTGATTCTAAATACTCAACAGGCTTTGATATATATAGCTACAAAAGAGATTGGGATACTTACGAAGAATACAATAATGGTTTAGAACTTAGCATTGGTAGAGAATTAGCTAGATTTTGGGGAATTGGAGCTATTTATAATTACGAGCAAAGTGATTTAAGAAAAGCAACTATTGAAATGATTGCAAGTGGTGAAAAATTAGGCAAATCAAGAAAATCAGCTATAACTCCATATTTATATTTTGATAATACTGATGATTTTTACTTACCAAGAAGTGGTATTTATAGTAGAGCAGCATTTACTTATGCAGGGCTTGGTGGAGACCAAAAATATAAAAAATTTGCCTTTGATTTTAAATATTATAAAGGTTTAAAAGAAGATTTTGACACCGATTTAATTTTTAGATTTAGAACATCATTTAATAAATTATTTAATTATAAAGATACACCAATTAACTCAAGATTATATCTTGGTGGTTTAAGAAGTGTTAGAGGATATGAAAGTGATAGCATAACTCCAAGGGGTATTGGATATTATGATACAAACACTCACACTAAAGTAGATAAATTAGGAAACGGAGTAATTGCTTATCCTTATGATAAAGGTGGAGCGATTTCACTTAATTCTAGTGTAGAAATCAATTTCCCATTAATTAATAAATTAAAACTTCGTGGTTCAATTTTTTATGATTATGGTATGATAGGCGAAAAAAAATTAAATGAGATTAAAAGACAAAGTGCAGGAATTAGTCTTGATTGGAGCACACCAATGGGACCATTAGTGTTTGTATTCTCAAAACCTATTGATAAAAAATCAGGGGATAAAACAAATACATTTGAATTTAGCATAGGAAGTCAATTTTAGGAGATAAGAATGAGTTTTGCAGATATTTTTAAAATTAGAAGAACACAATCAAAGCCAAATGAAGCACCAAATCACTGGGTAAAATGTGATAATTGTCATGCTTTAATGTATTATAAAGAAGTTGCAAGTTGCTTTAATGTATGCCCTAAGTGTGGCTTACATATGAAAATAAGCCCTAATGAAAGAATAGAAATGCTAGTTGATGAAGGAAGTTTTATTGAATATGATAAAACTTTAAGAGCTAATGACCCATTAAAATTCGTAGATTCAAAAAGCTATAAAAAACGCTTAAACGAAAGCGAAGAAAAAACAGGCAGAACAAGTGCGGTAATTTCAGGAGAATGCAAAATCGGTGGAATTGGCGTTCAATTATGTGTATTTGATTTTTCTTTTATGGGTGGTTCGCTAGGAAGTGTTGAAGGCGAAAAAATCGTTCGTGCAGTTCAACGCGCTATGCAAAAAAAAGAAGGACTTATAATAATTAGCGCAAGTGGTGGTGCTAGAATGCAAGAGAGCACATATTCACTTATGCAAATGGCTAAAACATCAGCTGCATTAAAATTACTTGCTAGAGAAAGACTTCCTTACATATCAATTTTAACTAACCCTACTTTTGGTGGAGTATCAGCGTCTTTTGCTTGGCTTGGAGATATTGTAATTGCTGAACCTATGGCACAAATTGGCTTTGCTGGTGCTAGAGTTATTAAGCAAACTATAGGAGCTGATTTACCTGAAGGATTTCAAAGTGCTGAGTTTTTATTAGAGCATGGACTTATTGATTCTATTGTTCCAAGAGCTAATCAGCGTGAATTTTTAAGTGATTTTTTACGATATTTTAAATGAATATAAATATTTATTTTATTCAAAAAAAATTAGAAAAATTAAGCGAATTTGAAAATAGATTTATAAAATTAATAAATCAATTTTCAAAACTTAATCTAAATAATGTATTTTCAAAACAAATCGCAAAAGCACAAGATTTGGGCTCAAATGAAGCTAGAATAGAATATGCAAAAGCTTATATGCCTTATAAAAAAACTTTTAGCATAGCTTTAAGTGAAAGGGGCAAGAGCATTGATAGTATTGAATTTGCTAAGTTATTGCAAGATAAAAATGAGATTAATTTTTTTGTAGGTGGAGCTTTTGGATTTAATGATGAGTTTTTAAATGAATGTGATTATGTATTGAGTTTTTCAAAACTTACATTTTCACATGAAATTGCAAGGATTGTATTGTTAGAACAAATTTATAGGGGTTTTTGTATAAATTCAAATCACCCTTATCATAAGTAAAGGATTGTTATGAAAATTAGAAATTTTTTAATTTATTCTATTTTATATTTAATGTTAATTGGACTTATTATTGTTGTATTTTTTAATGATTTATTTAACTCTACAAGAGTAATTAATTTAGGAATTTTCAATTTTCAAAAAACATTTGAATTTGATAGCTTTACTTGGGTTTGTATGCCACTTGTTATATATGTTATATTTGCATTACTTTATTTTTATTTTTCATTTATTTCTTTTCATTTTTCAACAAAAAGACTTATTAAAGATGGTAAAAAATTTGAAATGTTTTTAGAAGATTTAGTTCTAGATAGAAAAAATATTTACAAATTTAAAACAAAAGAAATTCAAGACGCTAGTGAATTAGTAAAATCACTTTATTACAATCAAGCAGGAACAAGTGCTGATAAATTAAATAATGCAATAGCTATAAAAGCAATGGTTGAAAATGGAGAAATCTGTGATTTAAAACCATTTAAACTATCTAAAGACAATACAATTTATTTAAAAAACGAAGCAAATAAAGCTAAAAATGATTTAAATTACGCTTATAACTTACTAAAAAATCAAGAAGAAATTCAAGATGAAATCAGCCTAAGTGCTTACAATAATCTAATTTTAAACGGCATTTATGCAAATATTAAAACACTAAAAATTCAAAAAAGCAAAGAAGATATTAAAATCCTTTTAAATAGATTTGCTAATGATGATTTAAGTCTTAGCAATGCTGAATTAGAAGTTTTAATTTTTAATGATAATTTTGAAGAAAGCGAATATTTAGATTTTGCAAAAGAATTATTTGCAAAAATTGAGCCAAATAGCCTAAAAGCAATATTTTTAAAACTAAAAAATGAAAAAGATAACGCATTTAGAGCGTATTTATATATACTTGCAAAACTTGCGCTATTTGATGAATTAATAGAAGAAATTTATGGTAGCGAAGCTGATTTAGAAGATTTTAAATTAATTGTATTTTTAAAAGAACAAGGTAAAACTTACGATGTTGATAAACTTATTTGCTAATTCTAAGCCCTTATTTCTAGCACCGATGGCAGGTCTTAGTGATCTTGCCTTTAGAAGACTTGTTAAAAGATTTGATTGTGATGTAACAATTAGCGAAATGATTAGTTCAAACGCTCTTGTTTATGAGAGTGAAAAATCTTTAACTATGTTAGAAAAAGATAAAAGCGAAAGACCTTTCATAGCTCAAATCGCAGGCTCAAATAAAGAAATTATAAAAAAAGCAGTTGAGATTATAAATAAAGAAGAAAACATTCACGGGATTGATTTTAATTGTGGCTGTCCTGTAAATAAAGTTATTAAGCAAAATGCAGGTTCAGCACTACTTAAAGACTTAGATAATCTAAAATCACTCCTAGATATTATAAAAACCAATAATAAAGTAGGCACAACAAGTGTTAAAATAAGACTTGGTTTTAATGAGTGCGAAATAGAAAAAATAATAAATGCTTTAAACGAATTAGAACTAGATTTTATAAGTATTCACGGAAGAACTAGAGCAGGAATGTATAGTGCTAAGGTAGATTATAATGCTATAAAACTAGCAAAATCTTTAGCAAAAACCAAAATAATTGCAAACGGCGATATATCTTATGAAAATCATCAAATGGTATTAGAACAAACCAATGCTGATGGGCTTATGATAGGAAGAAATGCTGTTGGAAATCCTTGGATTTTTTCTCAAATTAAGGGTAAATTTAATGAAATTAATAAAAGCGAAATCATACTTACGCATTTTGAATTTATGTGTGATTTATACAAAGATTATGCTTGTTCATTGTTTAGAAAACACTTGCACGAATATTCAAAAGGCTTAGCAAATGCGAGTGAATTTAGAAATGAAGTAAATAAAATTAATGAACCTAAAATTATGCTAAATACGATAAAAGAGTTTTTTGATGCTACAAATTATTAAAAACCTTGATTTAGTTGAATATTTAGATGAATTATTTGCTTTATTTGCTAGAAATAAACCTTTATTTATTGAAGGGGATACTAATTTACACCTAGCAAGAATTAATGAATTATGCGAATATGAATTAAAAGAATTAAAAAGCGTAAAAGATTTAAGCAAAGCACTAAATCATCTTAGCAAAAAAGGCATTTTACACCTTGATGAGATAGAAGAATTTGTAAAGATTTTAAATTATTTTAAATACTTATTTCAAATTCCGTTTTCAAATTCTTTTAAAAAATACCTTGAAAAAATCATAATTCCTAATGAAATTGAAAATATATTAAAATATTTTAAAGATGATGTATTTGATGAAGAAAAAGATGAGCTTTTACAAAGTATAAAAATCAAAATCAAAGAATTAAACCAAAGCATAAATCAAAATCTAAGAAGCCTATTAAACTCAAAATCACTTGAAAGCTATTTAATAGATACTCAAATACATTTTATATCAAATACTGAATGCTTATTAGTTAGGGGCGGATTTGCTAAAGTGCTTGATGCTAGTATTGTTGCAAGAAGTAGTGGTGGTGGATTTTATGTAGAACCTAGCAGTATTTTAAACTACAAACAAGGCATAAAAAGATTAGAAAATGAAGCCGATGCTAAAAGATTTGAATACGCAAAACAATTTAGTGAAATTTTATCTAAGCATTTATTATTTTTAAAGTTCATAAATAAAGAATTTGATTTAATAGATAGCTATATTGCAAGGGTTAATTTTGCTAAAAAGAAGGATTTAAACTTCATAACTCCAAGTAATGATGATAAAATTATCTTAAGTGAGTTTTGCCACCCCGCTTTAAATAATCCAAAACCTGTTAGCGTAGAGTTTAAAGAGCAAGTTTTATTAATAACAGGTGTAAATGCGGGTGGAAAATCAATGCTACTTAAAAGCATTTTAGCTGCTAGTTTTATGACAAAATACCTAGTTCCTATGAGAATTAATGCAAACAAATCTCACATAAGCACTTTTAAAGAATATATAAGCATTATTGAAGACCCGCAAATGGCTAAAAATGATATTTCTACTTTTGCAGGAAGAATGTTAGCATTTGCTAAAATGAATGGTAAGAAAAATTTCTTATTAGGGGTTGATGAGATTGAGCTAGGAACTGATTTTGAAGAAGCGAGTTCATTATTTTTTACCCTAATTTGTGAGCTGAAAAAACACGGAAAACTAATAATCACAACCCATCACAAACGCTTAGCAATGCTACTTGCTAAAGAAGATAAAGTAGAATTATTAGCAGCTTTATATGATATTAAAAATGAACGTCCTAAATATGAGTTTTTAGCGGGAATTGTAGGCAAATCATACGCATACGAAACAGCTTTAAGATATGGAATAAGTGCTAGTTTGGTTGAACTTGCTAGAAAAAGCTCTAGCGAAGCTGAGCAAAATATAAATGAAATGCTAAATAAAAACCTAGAACTTGATGCAAAACTTAAAATGCTAATTGCAAACAACGAAAAAAAAGAAAATAAATTAAACAATCTCCTAGAAAGCCTAAAAGATAAAGAAAATAAATTAATTGAAGAATACAAAAAACGCAAAAATGAACTAGAAAATGAATATTTTAAAGCAATAAATGCGGCTAAAAAAACTCTTGATTTTTCTGATTTAAAAGACAAACAAAGACAAATTAATGCAGCAAATGTATTAAAGCAGCAAATAAAACCAGAAAGCGTTAAAAGAGAAGAATTTAAAATAGGAGATTTTGTAAAATACGAAAAAATTAAAGGCAAAATCATAGCTTTAAATAAAAATATAGCAACCGTGCAAACTGATATGCTACAATTAAAACTTGATATTTCAATGTTAAAAAGAAGTGGCGAAACTCCTAAATCAAATTCTAGCAAAGTAACTTATGAAAAAAGTGTAAGTAATGCTAGCACTAAATTAGATTTGCATGGATTAAGAAGCGAAGAAGCTATTGAATTATTAGATAAATTTATTTCAGACGCACTAATAATTGGATTTGATGAGATTATCGTATATCACGGCATTGGAACAGGTCGCTTAGCTTATGCTGTGAAAGAATATTTAAAAACTAATAGGAGTATAAAAAGCTTTTGTGATGCACCTGCAAATGCTGGTGGATTTGGGGCTAAAATTATAAGATTGTAGGTTGAAAAATGGAAAACAAGGATTTTAAAAAAATAAAAAATATTTTATATTTATTAATTGGTGTTTTTGTTCTACTTAATTTTTATCTTTTTATGGATTCTAGAAATTATGTTAGATTATTTACAGAAAGCTACTTACATTCATTAGTAAATAAAGAAGAATTTAAATCTTCTAAAATATTAAGCGAATTTATCGTTCAAGACAATAAAATTATCTCAAAAAATGATAATAGTCCTAAATTAAGTGAATTAGAAATTAAAGAATTAGTAAAAAATAATAGTTTTTACGAAGCTATAAAAGTAGATAAAAATCAATTTGACATAAGATATTATGAATTAATTAATGGGGCTTATTATGGCTTTAATAACCAATTTTACCTTACAAATTCTAGATTTTACCAATTTTACATACCTGTGCTTTTAAATATTTGTTTTTTTATTTTAATTTATAACTTATATAAACAAAAAAATCATATCTCAGCACAATATCAAAGAAGTATTAGCACATACACTAAAAGAATAGAAAAACTTGAAATTGAAGCAAGTATAGACCCACTAACTCAACTAAAAAATAAAAGAAGTTTAGAAAAATCAATCGTTCTTATGAAAAATCCAAAATTATTATTAGTTGATATTGATGAGTTTAAAAAAATTAATGATTATTTTGACGCTAATACTGCTGATGATTTATTAAAACATATTGCTTTAATTATGAGCGATTTTGCTGATGAAAACCACTTAGAAGTCTATAAGCTTGATGGAGATTTGTTTGCGCTTTTAGAAGATAATATTGAAGATGAACAAAGGTATGAAGAATTAGTAACGGAGCTTATGCAAGAGCTTAAAAATAAAGATTTAACAATAGAATATAATCACCAAATAGCTAGCATAGTTCTAACACTTACAATGGGACTTTGTTTAGAAAATGAAAATACACTTAAAAAAGCATTTATTGCACTAAAAAGAGCAAAAAGAGATAATAAGAATTTCGTTTGTTATTCTAAATTTATAGATGAAGAAAAAGAATATTTCCATCAACTAAGCACAGCAAAATCAATTCAAAGTGCAATAGCAAAAGATGAAATCTTACCTTTTTTCCAACCTATTTTTGATAAAGATAAAAACATTACTAAATTTGAATCTTTAGTAAGAATTGTCAAAAAAACTCCTGAAGGAACCGATGTAATCACTCCAGGTGCTTTTTTAGCAGTTTCAATTAAAATGAAGCAATACGAAATCATTGAAAATTTCATAATAGAAAAAGTTGTTCAAACTTTAGTTGAAAACCAAGACATTGTTTTATGCGTAAATCTTGGCGGAAGGGATATGATTGATAGTGCTAAAAATAATAAATTCATAAATCTTTTAAGAAGAACAGGGGTTGCTAATCGCTTAATTATTGAAGTATTAGAAGATGAAAATATTTCACAAAATGAAAAAATAAAAGACTTTTTAAAAAGAATAAAAGAATTAGGCTGCAAAATAGCAATAGATGATTTTGGTAGTGGATTTAGTAATTTTTCATATTTATTAGAATTAATGCCTGATTATATTAAAATAGATGGAAGTATTATAGAAAAAATTACAAAAGATGAAAAAAGTGAAAAAATAGTCAAAACTATAGTTTTATTCTCAAAATCTCTAGGTATTAAGACCGTTGCAGAATTTGTAAGTACAGAAGAAATATTTAAAAAATGTATCGAAGTTGGTGTAGATGAGTTTCAAGGATTTTATTTAGGAAAACCAAGTCCAACTTTTACTCAAGAAGAAATTGATTTAGACTTTTATCATTTAAAGGAAAAAAATGCTTAAAAAATTATTTATAGACCTTTTAAAAGAAGCTAGTGTTACTCCTGATGCTAAGAATTGTTATAAAATTACAAGTGAGTTTTTATCTAATTTTGATAATGAAATCCTAGCTATAAATAATACTACAAATCAAATCTTAAGCAAGGAATTTAACAAAGTTGGTTTGCATATTTGTTTTTGCGGACATATTGATGTAGTTCCTAGTGGAAATGGCTGGGAAAGTGAGCCATTTTTACCAACTATAAAAGATGATTTAATAATAGCGCGTGGCACTCAAGATATGAAAAGTGGCGTTGCAGCATTTTTATATGCAATTAAAGAATTTAGCAAAAACAATATTAAAAATATAAGAAAAATCAGCATTGTTTTAACAAGTGATGAAGAAGGCGATGGTAAAGATGGAGTTATCAAGGTTTTAGAAGAATTAGGCAAAAGAAATGATTTGCCTAATATGTGCATAGTTGCCGAGCCAACTTGCGAAAAAAACTTCGGTGATAGCATAAAAGTTGGTCGTAGGGGTAGCATTCACGCAAACATAAGAATATTAGGAACTCAAGGTCATGCAGCCTATCCATCAAAATGCAAAAATCCCGTTCATTTAGGGGCTTCATTTTTAGCTAAAATTTCAGGATTTGATTTAGATAAAGGCAATGAGTTTTTTGAGCCAAGTAAAATAGTAATTACTAATTTAAGTGCAGGAATTGGTGCATCAAATGTAACTCCTAGTGAGTTTAAAATTATGCTAAATGTTAGAAATTCTCCACTTACAAGTAAGCAAGATTTAGAAGATTTTTTAAGAGAAAATTTAAAGAATTTAGATTATGAATTAGAAATCAAACAAAGTTCAGAGCCATTTTATACAGACGCTAATTCAATACTTGTAAAAACTCTTAAAAAAGCCTTAGAAAATCAAGGTATTTTCAATACTAGCTTAAACGCAAAAGGCGGCACTAGTGATGCTAGATTATTTGCAAAATACGGCGTTTTAGTCTGTGAATTAGGCGTGGTAAATGATAAAATCCACGCAGCAAATGAAAGTGTGCCTTTTAGTGAAGTTGTAGCTTTAAGCAATACATTTTTAGAGTTTTTAAACTTAATGGAGGCAAATAATGTTAATTAATAGCGAAATTGAACTTATTAAAAAAGAATTAAATGATGATTTAGGTAGGGGAGATTTATTCTCACAACTTGAAAATAATGAAATAATAAAAGCAAATCTTAAGGCTAAAAGTGATGGAGTTTTTGCGGGAGAGCCTTATTTTAAAGAGATTTGTAAAATGCAAAATATTGAATATGAATTATTTATAAAAGATGGACAGAGCTTTAAAAAAGGCGATATTTTAGCAAAATTTAAAACCTTAAAAACTACTTTATTAATGAGTGAGCGAACCATACTTAATTTTATTCAACACGCATCAGGGATTGCTACAAAAGTTGCTTCAATGAAAGCTTTAATAAAAGATTATAATGTAGCTTTGCTTGATACTAGAAAGACAAGACCTGGATTAAGAGTGTTTGAAAAATACGCAATTCGTTGTGGTGGTGGGCAAAATCATCGTTTAGGCTTAGATGATTGTATAATGCTAAAAGATACTCATTTGCTTGGAGTAAAGGATTTAAAATCTTTTATAAAAGAGCTAAAAAGCAAAATCCCATATTACACTCCAATTGAAATTGAGTGCGATACAATTGAACAAGTAAAGGCTGCTTTAGAAGCTAATGTAAATGCGATTTTACTTGATAATATGAGCCCTAGTGAGTGTGCTAATATAGTAAAATTAAGAGATAGTTTAGGCATTAAAGTTATCTTAGAAGCTAGTGGGGATATTAACGAAAACACCATAGTTGAATATGCTAAAAGCGGAGTTGATGTAGTAAGTTCAGGCTCAAATATTTATAAGGCTACTTGGGTTGATTTTTCTATAAGACTTGGTGAATAATTATGGCTGATGATGCAGAAAAGACAGAAGAACCCACAGATAAAAAGATAGAAGACGCCAGAAAAGAAGGAAATGTCGCTAAAAGTCAAGACGTAGCAGCACTTATAACTCTTTGCGTTGGTTTTGGCTTTGCTTTATTTTGGGTTTATTTTCTGCACGAAAGAATTACGGCTTTATACATTTATTATCAGAGTTTAATAGGTAGCGAAATTGATAATAAATTGCTTTATAAAATAGGTATTAAAACCCTTTTAGAGCTTACATTAATGGTATTACCACTTGCTATTGCAATTGCTATTGCTGGAATTATTGCAAATGTTATGCAAATAGGCTTTAATTTTACACTCAAACCCATAATGCCTAATTTTGGCAAAATCAATCCAATCAAGGGCATTAAAAATATAATTTCAATGAAAAAGCTAATAGAATTAGTAAAAATCATTCTAAAAGTTAGCGTTATTTTCGGCATTGTTGGGTATTTTATATATAGCTTTTTGCCAGGACTTAGCCATTTAGCAATTTTGCCACTCATTAAACAAATGGAGTGGTTAAGAGATAAAATCATAATCCTTTTTGCAGCTGTTATATGCTCATTTTTAGTATTTGGAATACTTGATATTTTTATAGTTCGTTTTCAGTATTTTAAAGGACTTAGAATGAGTAAGCAAGAGATTAAAGATGAATACAAGCAAATGGAAGGAGACCCGCAAGTAAAGGCAAAAATCAGACAAATTCAAATGCAAGCAGCAAGAAATCGTATGATGCAAGATGTCCCTAATGCTGATGTGGTAATTACCAACCCAACTCATTACTCAATCGCAATTGCTTATGATAGGACAAAGCATAAAGCCCCTGTGGTATTAGCAAAAGGAGTTGATAATATCGCTTTTAAAATCCGTGAAATAGCACAAAAACACGATATTCCAATATATGAACAAAGAGAATTAGCAAGATCTCTTTATAAGATTTGTGAAGTAGGAGATGAAATCCCTGTAGAATTATATAAAGCAACGGCTGAAGTCTTAGGCGTAATTGCTAGAATGAGTAGAAGATAATTTAAATTCTTTTTAAACACAATACAAAATATAAGCACCAAAAATCTTTATAAAATCAAAAAAACAATATCGCCAAATATAATTTTGAAAAATACTTTTAAATAGTTTTAGTAGCTATTTAATAGTCATTTCAACGCTCCAATAAAAATTATCTACTCCAATAGCTTCAACAATACCACTTCTTTTCATAATTTCTTTAATATCAGGTGAAACTCCTGCAATAAATACGGGAATTTTTCGCTTTTTAATGGCTTCTATTACTTCAAGAAAGGCACTTGCTCCTGAAATATCCATATAAGTTGTCCCTCGCATAGAAAATATAATCGCTGTTTTATAATTTATTCTGCTAGTTAATTCTAAAATTTTATCCGTATTAGAAAATATAATAGCTCCCATTATATAAATTACTTCAGCTTGTTTTATATGTTGTGGTAAAGGAGAATTTAAATCAGTAAATTTCTCACTATCAAAATAATCAAATTTAATTTTTAAGTTTGAAATCTGAACCATTAAAAGCATTAAAGATAAAATCACGCCTATTAAAATTGCAATTGTTAAATCAAAAATAATAGTTGCTAACATAGTTGCAAAAAACTGAACTAAAGCACCTTTAAATCTATTTTTAAAAAAATATTTAATAGTATGCCACTCATTCATTCTAAATGCAGTTACAAATAAAATTCCAGCTAACGCACTAAGTGGAATTAAACTCATAATCGGTGCTAAAACAAGCATAGATACTAATAAAATTATAGAATGAAATATACCAGTAAGCCTAGTAACAGCACCAGACTTAATAGCTACGCTAGTTCTAGCAATAGCAGCAGTCGCAGGAACTCCACCGCAAAAAGGAACTAAAATATTGCCTAAGCCTTGAGCTATTAATTCTCTATCGCATTTAAGTCTAACACCAACCATTCTACCACCACTTGCACCACATAACAAGCTCTCTATCATACCCAATAAAGCAATACTTATTGCAGGAGTTATCAATTCTTTTAAGTGCAAAATATCAAAATCACTAAAAGCAAACCTATCATCTAAGATTATGTTAGTAGGAATTACCCCTATTCTTTGAATATCTAATGAAAAAATTATACTTATTAATGTAGCGACTATCAATGCAATTAATGAAGCAGGAGCGTATTTTTGGTATTTTTTAGGATAAGCCAACATAAAAACTACTACGAAAATACATATAAAAACTGAAATATAATTAATATCTAAATCCATTTTAAAATAGTTTATTGTTTTTTCTAAAGTTGTAATTCCACTAGCTTTAACACCTAATAAATTATCAATTTGACCTAAAGCAATAATAACAGCAATTCCTGAAGTAAAACCTGTAATTACAGGCATAGGAATAAATGCAATCACTCTACCAAAATGAAATAATCCTGCAAAAATTAATAATAATCCAGCCATCAAAGTAGCCACAAAAACACCTGTTAGTCCATATTGAGTAGTTATGGCAATTAAAATAGCAGCCATTGCACCGGTTGGACCTGATATTTGATAATAAGCTCCACCAAATAACGATATTACAAACCCAGCTAAAATAGCAGTAATAAGTCCTGAAGCTGCACTTGCCCCACTACTAACACCAAATGCAAGCGCTAAAGGCAGAGCAACAGCAGCAACCGTAGCACCAGCCATTAAATCTTGTAATAATTTCATCTTGTTATATTCGGTAAATTCCAGTCTTAAATCTTGAAAATAGCTTTTCATCAAAACATTCCTTAGGTATATTTTGTTAATCATATCAATGATTGTTTTAAAACTAGCTTTTAATACTAAATCGTAATTTCTAATTATTCTATTAATACTATGTATAATACTA
>NZ_JACGAY010000007.1:0-72858 GCF_020137705.1 Campylobacter sp. RM9333 | reverse complement strand
CGAATACTTCTCTTAAGCCTTTTTGAATGATTTCAAGTGGGCGAAGTGAGAATTTGATTAAGAAGAATAAGCATAATAAAATAATCACTAAAGAAGCGAAAAATAATGTTATATTTTGTTTTAATAAAGAATTTAAAGTATCGTCTATATCGCTAGTTAAATTGGTGCTACAGAATTTCCAGCCTGTTGTATTTGAATTAATACATACTGCAGTTTTTTCATCACCTTTAAAGGTATAGCGAACTGAAATGCCATCTTTTAGATTATTTTCAATCATTTTTATAACATCATCTTGCTTTAATTCAAATTCTTCATTTGGGTGCATTACAAATTCTAATTTATCATCATAAGCAAATATTGTGTTGGTCTTAGAAAAATGTAAAGTTAAAATTTGATTTTTTAAATCTTTAAATGCCATATCTCCACCAATTACTCCAATGATTTTGCCATTTTTAATAATAGGTGCTGAAATTGTCATAACTTTTTCTTTTAATCTCTCATCAGGATAAACTTCTTTACCTAATAAAGCTCTATTGGCACTAATAGCATCTTTATACCAACCCCTACTTCTTGCATCTTGGTCTTTTACTATATAAGGCTCATTATTAGAACTAATATAATAAAACTTGCCACTATCTGCCATACCAATAAATAAAGCCGAGAAATTTGAAATTCCTAAATAATTTTTAAGAATTTTAAAGATATTCTCATCTTGATTATCTTCACTAATTGAATTTGCTAAAATTGGTGAGAATTGCTCTATAAAATTTATTCTTGAATTAAAATAAGAATCTACATAAAGCATAGTGGCATTTAAGCCGTTTTCTTTAGCTTTATCAGTAAATGATAATGAATCAGTTTTTGAACTAGAATAATTCACTAAGCATAAAATGATAAAACAAACTACAAGTGGGATAGCAATTAATGCTGGAATTTTGTTTGTTAATTTCATAATACTCCTTTTTAAAAAATTGCGTTAATGTTACAATTAAAGAATTGAATAATATTTAATAGAAAAAAAATTTTTAAATATCTATGTAGCAATGGTTTAAGCATTTAAGGAATAATAAGAAAAATTATGATTTCAATTAAAAATATATTAATTGAAATCAATGAAATTATAAAATCTCTTTTAATTTATTTGCATTCTTAAGCCATTCGTTTAGCTTTTGATATTCATCGTTATTTATCATTTGCTTAAACTCATTTAGTTCATTTATAAAGCCATCAAGAGCATTTAAAACATTTATTTTATTTTCTTTAAAAATACTTTCCCACATTGCAGGGCTACTCTTTGCAATCCTACTCATATCAGCAAAAGAACCACCTGCTAGGTGTAAAATATTTTTCTTATCTTCGCAATCTAACACATAATTTGCCAAAGAAAAGCTAATTACATGCGGTAGATGAGATATGATGGCACTATGATGATCGTGCGAACTTGCATTCATAAAAGTAATTCTCATTCCAATATTGCTTAATAATTCTATGGTTCTATGTTGATGAAATACGCTAGTATTTTCAGTATTACACAACACACAAACAGCGTTTTTAAATAAATCAATCTTAGCAGCACTAGGACCATTATGCTCTGTTCCTGCCATTGGATGAGCTAGTATGAATTGCTCTTTTAAATCATCGCTTATTGCGTTTTGAATACTTTCTTTTGTGCTACCAAATTCTATAATTGTAGTAGTTTTTGGAATATCTTTTAATTGTTTAATAATTTCAATAATAGCCCCAACAGGAACACATAAGAAAATCAAATCACAAGTTTTAATCTCATCAAAAGTTATAATTTCATGAACTAAATTAAGCTTTAAAGCTTCTTTTTCGTGTTCTTTATTTAAATCAATTCCATAAACTCCACTAATAAATTTGTTTTTCATCAAATTTAAAGCCAATGAGCCACCAATTAATCCTAATCCAACTACAACTGCTTTCATAACTTATCCTTAATTAAGATTTATATATGCAAAATAATATAATATTTTTCTAAAAAAAGGAGTTTAAATGGTTGATTTTATTGTGATTTTTTTACACTTATTTTCAGCAATTATTTTTATAGGTTATGTATTTGTTGATGCGATTTTATGCTATAGGTTAAAACAAGCTAATGAGCTAAAAAAGGCTTATTTTAAAAGTTCAGGTATTTTATATGCACTTAGCTTTGTTATATTAATTCTTAGTGGAATTTATCTAGCATATAATGAATATACTAATTTTGCAAATATAAATAAAATTATGTTTTTTATCAAAATAGCTCTAGTAATTTTAATGCTTTTTATAACTTTTATTAGTATTTATATAGCAAGATTTAAAAATAACAAAGAACATTTTTTAGTAAAACAAGCTCATATTTTAGCTTTGATAATATGTTTTTTAATAGTTTTATTTGCAAAATTATTAAGTATTTTATGAGTAGTGAAAAAAGAATTTGAAATAAAATCTTATTTCAAATTCTTAATATTTTTAGCCTTTATTTGTAGCTAATTTGCGTCTTAGATAAGCGATTTTTGTTTGTAGTGGTAATTGTTTAGGGCAATTATCTTCACAAGCAAGTAAGCTCATACAAGCAAAAATTCCATCATCATCACCAACTAATTCATAAAAATCATCTAAAGTTCTATTATCGTGTGGGTCTTGCTCGTATCTTGCAGCTCTCATAAGTCCTGCAGCACCTATAAAATTAGGTCTCATAACTTTAGTCGCACAAGAAGCTATGCAAATACCACATTCAATACATCTATCAAGCTCAAATGTTTCTTCAGCAACTGCTGGTTCAACTCTTTCTTCAATCTTAGAAATATCAGTAACTTTGTCAGTATGTATCCAGCTTTCTACTCTTTTACACATACCTTCCATCCATTCACCTGTATTAACACTTAAATCCTTAATATGCTTAAACGCAGGTAAAGGCATAAGCTCAATTACTCCATCAGGATAATCTTTAGTAAGAGTTTTGCAACCTAATTTTGGTTTGCCATTAATCATCATTGCACATGAGCCGCAAATTCCTGCACGACAAACGAAATCAAAACTCAAACTTGCATCAAATTTTTCTCTAATTTGATTTAAAACTATAAAAATAGTCATACCACTAGTTTCATCTAATGTATAAGTAGCAAAATGTGGCTTGCTAATTTTACTATGTGGATTATATTTAAATACCCTTATTGTTAGTTTCCTACTCATAATCAACCCCTATTCTTTGATTAGCTGCTTTAAATCTAGCTTGTAATTCATAAGGCATAAGTGCGTCTTGGATTTCTGCTCTACTTTTACCTTCTGCTTGTAATTTTTCTGTAATTTCATCTACTTGTTTTTGACGAACTTCACTTAAAGGATTTTCAATTATATTTCCTTTTGCACCATAACCACGGAATGCTGGTGGCATTTCCATTTTCATAATATCAAGGTCTTCATATTCAACTCTAGGTAAAGTTGAACCTTCATCCCAATAAGTCATAGTTCTTTTCATCCAATTTAAATCATCTCTTTTTGGATAATCTTCTCTATAATGAGCCCCACGGCTTTCAGTTCTAAGAAGCGCACCACGAGCAACACATAAAGCAACTTTTAACATTCTTGGAACTCTATAAGCTTCTTCTAGCTCTGGATTTGAGCAATTTAATTCTTTATCTTTAATAGCTACTTTTTTGCTCTCTATTAATAATTCTTCAAGGCGTTTTACTGCGTATTCTAATCCTTCTCCTGTTCTAAAAATAGCAACATGCTCCCACATAATATCTTTCATTTCGTTTTTGATTTCAAAAATATTATATTTACCTTCACGATTTGCTATTTCTTTTAAATAATTTGCTTCATCATTTAAGAATTTTTGAACCACTTGCATATCAGCTACTATTGTATTATTTTTGCAATACTCAGAAAAATAATCTCCTACAATCATACCTGCAACAACGGTTTCAGCACAGCTATTTCCACCTAATCTATTAAATCCGTGCATATCCCAGCAAGCTGCTTCACCTGCTGCAAAAAGACCTTTCATCTTTGGAGTTTCTCCATTTGGCTTAGTTCTAATTCCACCCATTGAATAGTGTTGCATAGGAAGAACCGGCGCCCAACCTTTTGGGCCTTCATCAGCAGGGTCAATTCCATTAAATGTCTTACAAATATCTTGAACATCTCTTAAGTTTTTTTCAACATGAGCACGACCTAAGATTGAAATATCAAGCCATAAATGCTCTCCATAAGGACTTTTAACACCTTTTCCTTTTCTAATATGTTCCATCATACGGCGACTTACAACATCACGACTTGCTAATTCTTTTTTCTCAGGCTCATAATCAGGCATAAAGCGATATCCATCAACATCTCTTAAAATACCACCATCACCACGGCAACCTTCAGTTAAAAGTATCCCACTTGGAACAATTGGAGTTGGGTGAAATTGAACCGCTTCCATATTTGATAAAGAGCATAATCCTGTCTCAAGTGCCATTGCTGCACCTGTTCCTTCACAAATAACTGCGTTTGTAGTTTGTTTATAAACTCTACCATATCCACCTGTTGCTATCATTGTGCCTTTTGATACAAATGCAGTTAAACTACCATCAATTAAACTTCTTGCAACTACGCCTAAACAAATTCCATCTTTGTGAATAATTCTAAGAGCTTCCATTCTATCTATGATTTTTACATTATGTTTGATTGCTTCGTTTGCAACCCCAAAAATCATACAATGTCCTGTAGCATCAGCAATATAGCAAGTTCTCCATTTTTTAGTCCCACCAAAATCTCTTGCATTTATAAGTCCGTGTGCTTCTTCTTTTTCTTCTATTGTTACTTTTTGTGCATTTATAACAACATTTCTAGGACCTTTTGTAATCCTAGTCCAAGGCACACCCCAACTAGCTAACTCACGAACAGCCTTAGGTGCAGTTTGAGCAAACATTCTTGCTACTTCTTGATCGCATCCCCAATCACTTCCTTTTACGGTGTCAGCAAAGTGTAAATCTTCATTATCTCCTTCGCCTTTATTACCATTAGCAAGACTTGCTTGCATACCACCTTGAACTGCAGCTGAGTGAGAACGCTTAACAGGACAAATACTTAAAAGCGTAACTGATTGACCACTTTTAGCAACTTCAACAGCACTTCTAAGTCCTGCTAAACCACCACCAACTATTAAAGCATCACTAAATTCTACTTTCATTTTAAGCCTTTCTGTTTGTTATAAGCTAATACCAGCTTTTATAAATACTGCTAAATTAGCAAGTCCTAAAACTATAAAGAAAATACTAATAACCCATTTTAATTTTTTAAGAGTTTTTCTTCTAGCTCTTGCAGTATGCACATCATTTCCATCAAACCAACCCCATTTAACGCAAAGTCTATAAAGACCAATACCACCATGAAGCTCAACAGCGAATAATAAAATTAAATAAAACGCCCACATATTATGATTTACAATTCTTTCAACTGCACCTAAAAATCTAATAGTTTCAGGATTAAAAAACATCATTGCAAGGTGCATTGAAGCGAAGAAAAACATAACAAAACCTGTACAGGCTTGAATAACCCAAAGCGTTGTATCTTCGTGTTTTATTAGTTTTGAATGCTCTCTTGCGATTTGCCATTGGCGATAAGTAATTGGTAATTTTCTCATACCAAGAGCAGCGTGAATAAAGAAAATAATAAAAATAATAAGCACCATACAAGATACTAAAGCAGGTTTTGGTGTATCAAAAATAGCCGAACCTTCAAAAAACTTAGCCGTAGCATTAAAAAATTCAGGACTGATTAAAACGGTAGAAACAAAAAGCATATGTCCCCACATAAAAAGCCCTAGAATTAAACCAGTAGCACTTTGATAAAAATCAAGCTTAGCAGGTAAGCGTGATTTAGTGCCATCAACTCTTTTGCCTAAAAAATTTTCAATTTTACTAGACACTTTAACTCCTTTTCTTAAATTTTTCTAATTTTACTAATGTTTAACAAACGACCTACGAAAAAATATGTGGAATAATGAATTTAAACCACGGATATGCAATAAGTGTGTAAATTAGTAAATAAATGGCTCCAAAAATAGCACCTAACTTCCAAAATTCTGCACCTTTAATATAACCACTCGCAAACCAAATTGGGCTATGTCCTGTCCCATAAGGCGTTAAAACACTTATCATACCCATTGGAGCTAGTAAAAACATCATAATAAAAGACGCATCATAACCAGCAATTTTACTTGCAATAATTGCAAACACCCCAACAACTGCAGTAACATATGCAGTCCCAGAAGCAAAGAAATATCTTAATAAACAAAACACAAGTAATAATATAAATACTGCTAAAGTAGGACTAATACCACTTAATAAACTATCAGTATATTTTGATAAGAATTCTAAAAATCCAACATTTTTTAATCCACCTGCCATTGTTACTAAAGTAGCAAACCAAGTAAGAACATTCCACGCTGGTTTATTAGCTAAAAAATCATTCCAAGTAATAATATTAGTAACTATCATTAGAATAATTACAATTAAAGCAGTTGTAGTAGCACTAACTCCAAAAGTCTTTGAACCTATCCATAAAATTAGAGCAAGAATTGAAATGCTTAACATTAATAATTCTTTTAATTTAATTGAGCCAAGTTTTACTAATTCTTCTTTAGCCCAAGCACTAATTTTACTAGAGCCTTTAACTTCTGGTGGATAGATATAATAAGTTAATAAAGGAGTGATTAAAAACAAAATAATACCAATAGGTAAAAAGCATAAAAACCAACCCATCCAATCAACTACAGCAATACCTGATTTTGATAATATCTCTAAAGCTAGTGGGTTTGGTGCTTGACCTGTTAAAAATATTGAACTTGAAATACAAGTAGTAGCAAGACTTACCCACGCTATGTAAGCACCTATTTTTCTTGGTTCTTTATCAGGAGAGCTATCATACATAGCAGGAATACTTGTAGCTATTGGATAAATAGTTCCACCACTTCTTGCAGCATTACTCGGAATAAATGGAGCTAAAATTAAATCAGCAATAGCAATTGCATAGCCTAAACCTAAAGTAGATTTGCCTAATTTATTTACTAAAATTAAAGCAATTCTTTTACCAAGACCACTATTTTGATAGCCAATTCCTATCATAAATGAAGCAAAAATAAGCCACACAACAGAATTTGAAAATCCAGTTAAACCCCAATTAATTGCAGCTTCTGAAGTAATTTTTGCACCAACTTCGCCTGATTTTGCAGGACCAACTTTAAATAATATTGCTAAAGCTATAGCAATAATACCTAAAAAAGCAGGTGGCATAGGCTCTAAGATAAGCCCTACAACTAAAGCAGCAAAAATGCTAACATAAATCCAAGCATTCATACTAAGCTGAGAATAATCAGCAAATAAATACGAAAGCAAAAACACAAGCAAACCAGCAGCAACTGGTGCGATAAATTTCCACAACGGAACCTTACCTTTCATATTAACTCCTAAAATTAAGTTGAAATTAATATATTCCAAAAAAGCTAAAGAAAATCTTAATTTTTTAAATAATCATCTAACTTTAAAAAATTAATATCTATTTTTAAGCTTTAATTTAAAAACAATTTAAACTTAAAATATTTTAAGGTTAATTTTTAATCATCATTTGCATTATTAAAAGCTAAATTAGTAAAAACCAAAATTCCATTTAATATTTTTGCTTATAAAATATTCCTAATAATAAAAACAAACTTATAAAGCCGACGCTATAAAGTAATTCTACAAATAATTTGCTTGTCATTTTACCAATCTCCTTTTGAGAGATTTTATAAAAAATTATATTTTTTAAGCTAATTAATTAAATAAAATAATCTAAAAATTATTTTTTTGATACATTAAGTAACAATAATAAAGTAACTATATAATTTTTAATATTTTTAAAAGGAAAATTATGAAAAAGATAATATTAACTAGCGCTTTTAGTTTTAGTGCTTTGGCGTTAGAATTTGGTAGTTTAGGCAATATACCTTTGAGTATGGGATATGCTGGAGTTGCACTTAAAGATAATGATTTTGCAGCTTATTATAATCCTGCTAGTTTGATTTATTCTAAAAATGGGGTTAATTTTAGTTTTGGAGCAAATTATAATCAAAAAAATCTTTTAGAATTATCTAATCTTGATAAATCTATAAATAAAAAAATTGAAGCAAATATAAGCAAAATAAAGCATATTTTTAATCCAAACAACAATTCAAGAGCTAATAATTTAAAATTTGGTAATTTTGGTAGTGTTATAGATGATTTTATATTAAGAAACACAAATAGCGATAATGAAGATTTAGCCTTATTAGCAAAAACTTTTAAAGATGAATTAGATGATAATTTAGCTAAAGATGAGCTAGACAATATAATTAGTGATTTAAAAAATAAAATGCAAGATAATGATGAATTATCTACAACAATAAAAACCGAGCTAATAACTTCAACAAATAATACAAATGAAGAATTAAATAACAATGGTGTTGATACAAAATTATTAACAAATATAATAAGTGATACCGATACAAAAAATGTCTTAGATGTAATAAAGAATTCAAAAGATGGTAATGTTAATTTAGATGATTTATTGTTAGATATTGGAGATACTAAATTAGATACCTTTCTTGATGAAAATACCTTAAATGATATTGAATTAATTTATAATGCAGTTTATGACAATGAAGTTAATTTAAATATATTAAGTGGTTTAGAATATAACAATAATTTAGGGGATTTAAGTGCTTTTTCTGTAAGCTTATTTAATACGATTTCACTTAATACTTATGCTTCGTTAAATAAAGAAAAAAGTAGTTTAATAATAAAAATAAAAGATGATGATAGATATATTTATTTAAAATTATTTAAAAGCAATTCACAACTATTCGTAACCAATGTAAGCGAAGAAGAATATTTAAATCATTCAGCAATGCAAGATAGTGTAAAAAATCCTTTAAATACAACAATGCTAATGATAACAGAAGTGCCGATTAGTTACGCCAATGGTTTTATAATGCCTTATGGAGAGCTTAGTTTAGGTGCTAGTTTAAAATATATGAATATTCAAGCATATCAAGTAGAAAAAGGCATTAAAATAGATATGAATGGAGTTAATTCTAAAGATATAAATATTAAAAATGATTTGCATAATGCAAAATCAACAAATACTTTTGGAATAGATATAGGAGCATTATATAGTATTGATGATTTTTCTACTGGATTGGTTATTAAAAATTTAAATAATCCTAAAATCAAATTCCATTCAAACAGTATGAGATTAAATCCGCAAGTAAGATTTGGATTAGCATATAAATATAGTGATTTTACTTTTGCTTTTGATGCTGATTTAGTTACAAACACAACTTTATCAAATAAATACAATAAATCTCAAATGCTAGGCGGTGGTGTTAAATACGAATTTAATGATTATTTTAATCTAAGGGGTGGCTTAGCTTATGATATTAAAAAAGATTATGGGACTATACTTACAACGGGAGCTAATTTCTTTAATATATTTGATATAGCCTTAGCAAGTGGATTAAAGTCTAGTAATTGCGATAAAGATATTTGCAAGGTTTCAAGTAAAGTGCCTAATTATTTTGATTTAAGAATAGGATTTGGATATAAATGGTAAAGAATTTGAATTAGGATTTAACCTAATTCAAATCTTGCTTAATCCCAACATTCAGCGTTTTTAATACCTAATTTTTTAGCGCTAAATACAGGGTCTAAACCTCTTTTCTTTTGCTCATCATAATCTTTTAAGCATTTTATTAAAATAGGACTTAATAATAAAATAGCAATGATATTTATAGAAGCCATTGCAGCCATTGTAATATCTGCTAAATCCCAAGCTACTTTTAAATCTAATTGAGAACCAATAAATACCATAGCAACAGCACTTATTTTAAAAACTAATTCATTTAAATTATTTTTTGTAAGGTTTTTAACATTTGCATCTGCATAGTAAAAATTACCGATTAAAGAAGTTACAGCAAATAAAATAACTGCAAAAGTTATAAAATGAAGCCCCCAAGTACCATAATATTCCATCATTGATTGTTGCACCATAGGTAAAGCATTTAATTTAGTTTCGCCAGTTGATAATTGATTAATGTAACTTTGTGAGAACAATACTAAAAATCCAGAGCATGAACATATAATTAAATCAATAAATACTGAAAAACTTTGAATAATTCCTTGTTTTACAGGATGGCTTGTATTTGCTGCTGCAGCTGCGTTTGGAGCAGAACCCATACCAGCTTCGTTTGAAAATAATCCACGCTTAATTCCTATTACTATAACACTACCTGCAAATCCACCAAAAATAGCTTGAAAATCAAAAGCACTATTAAAAATCATTTTAAACACAGATGGTATTAAATCATAGTGCATAGCCATAGCAATAATGCTTAGTAAAATATAAACAAAAGCCATTATAGGAACAATAATTGAGCTTACTTTTCCAAGTGATTTTGAATTTGAAAAGAATAATGCAAAAGCAACAACACTTAAAATAATCCCTATAATTATACTTGCATTACTAAAGTTATCAGGAAAATATATCTCAAATGCTGAAGTCATAGTATGGCTTTGAAGTCCATTAAATCCATAAGCATAAGTAATAATTAAAATAACTGAAAATAATTTACCAAAAAATTTATTTCCCAAGCCTTTTTCAATAAAATATGCAGGTCCTCCACGAAAACCATTTTCATCTTTGCTTTTATATATTTGAGCTAATGTGCTTTCAGCAAATGCACTTGCACCACCTATAAATGCCATTACCCACATCCAAAACAATGCACCTGCACCACCAACTACAACTGCAGTGCTAATTCCAGCGATATTTCCAATACCAACCCTTGAAGCTGTTGAAATCATTAAAGCTTCAAAACTACTAACATGGTCTTTGTTGTCTTGCTTTTCTTTTAATAATGTTAAAACATTACCCATCAATCTAAACTGAGCAAAACGAGTATTAATAGTATAAATAACACCTACAATAATTAGTGCAAATACTAAAAAATAAGTATACAAATAACCATTTATTAAATCTAAAAATAAATGTATTTCTTCTAATAAACTTTGCAAACGCTCTCCTTGATAAAAATTTCAAAAAATCATTATATATAAATTCAAGCGTTTTTGGTTAATTACTTATGCTTACTGCTTTTATCTTCGCAAGCAATAATTAATCTTTCAAAAGGATTTTTTTGATTATCTGGCTTTTTAATAATGTCTTTTAAGCTCTTTGGATGTAATAAATTCATAGTATCTCCTTTAAATTTAAAAAAAACGAAGTTATTATAATAAATAAAAGATAATAAATATCAAAATCATATTATTTTTTAGAAAATTTTATTTATCGTTACATTTTGTAACATTTATTTTAAAAGTTTGATTTAAATTTATAATAAGTTATATAAATATAATTAAAATAGCGGCTTTAAATTATTTTAAGGAGTAATAATGAAAAAATGGAGCGAATTTGATAATCGTTGGATGTTTTCATTGTTTGGCACTGCTGTTGGTGCTGGAATTTTATTCTTACCTATTCGTGCAGGAACTGGTGGCTTTTGGCCTATTGTTTTAATGTGTGTATTAATTTTCCCAATGACATATTTATCACATTTATTCTTATCATATTTTGTAGGCTCTACTAAAGGTGGAGATATTACTGATGCTGTGAATAAATATTTTGGTAAAGAAGTAGGAATTGTGATTACATTTTTATACTTTTTTGCAATTTATCCTATTTGTCTTGCTTATGGGGTTGGTATTACAAATACTATAAGCTCATTTATGGTAAATCAATTAGGCTTAGCCGAGCCAAATCGCTTAATCTTGGCTATTGTTTTAATTACAATTATGATGGCTGTAATGTTTACTAATGAAACTTTAGTTACTAAAGTTTGTGAATGGCTTGTTTATCCATTATGCTTAATACTATTTTTATTTTCACTTTATTTAATTCCACATTGGAAATTAGAAGTTTTAGGTGAAGTTCCAAGTGCAAAGGAATTTATTAGCACAATATGGCTTACTTTACCTGTATTAGTATTTAGCTTTAATCACTCTCCTGCGATTTCAACTTTTAGCCTAAATACATATAATGAATATAAAGAAAACTCGGACGCAAAAAGAAAGCAAATATTATTTAATAATGCTACGCTTTTATTAGTATTTGTTATGTTTTTTGTATTTTCTTGTATTTTATGTCTTGATAAAAATGAGTTTGCTATTGCAAGAGATGCAAATATTCCAATCCTTAGCTATTTTGCTAATAAATTTGATGGAAATATTATAAGTTATGGTGCTCCTGCTGTTGCATTTTTGGCAATTTTAACTAGCTTTTTTGGACACTATTTTGGTGCTAGAGAAGGCTTAAATGGACTTATTAAAAAAGTAAGCGGAAAAGCTGTTAGTAAAAATAATGCCTTTACAACTATATTTATGTATGTAACTATGATAATAGTAGCTTACTATAACCCTAGTATTTTAGGATTTATAGAAGATTTAGGCGGTCCTATTATTGCTGTAATATTATTTTTAATGCCTGTATATGCTATATATAAAATCCCAGAGCTAAGAGTTTATAAAAATGGTGCGGCTTGTTATTTCGTAGCTATTATGGGAATTATCACAATTACAAGTGTAATTTATAAGATGAACTTATGAGTAACTTAAGTATTTTTAAAATCGGCATTGGTCCATCAAGTTCGCACACAGTTGGACCTTTTGTTGCGGGAAATGAGTTTTTAAAAGGTTTAAATTTAAAAGAAATTACTAGGATAAAAGTTACTTTATTTGGCTCTTTATCACTTACAGGTAAAGGACATTTAAGCGATATTGCTGTGGTTTTAGGTCTTAGTGGCTTAAATGTAAAAACAATAAGCCCAGAACAAAAACAAGTTGTATTATTAAGATTAAACGAAAGAAAGCTTTTATTAGGAAATGAATTTGAAATAGATTTTGATGAAAATAGTGATATTATTTTTTCTAAAGAATTTAAAAGCTATCACGAAAATGCTTTAACGATTGAAGCGTTTTCAAATAATACTTGTGTTAAATCTAAGACTTATTATTCAGTTGGTGGTGGCTTTATTAAAAGTGAAGATGAGATTAGTAAAACTAATCAAACTAATCAAGAAAAAAATTATGATTATTCTTTTGATAGTGCGACGGAGCTTTTGTGGTTATGTAATAAATATAATAAAAACATAGCCGAAATTGCAATGCTTTATGAGCTTAATTTTAATAGCGAAGAATATATAAATAATTATTGCAAAGAGATTTATGAAGCAATGCAAGATAGTTTTAAAGCAGGTGCTAATTCAAATGAACTAATTCTACCTGGACCAATCAAGCTTAAAAGAAGAGCTCCTGCATTAGCTAAAAAATTAATGCTTTTAGATGATAAGAATTTAAATCGTAAGGGTGATTTGGATTTTATAGATTATTTTAGCCTTTATGCTATGAGTGTTTCAGAAGAAAATGCAGCTGGTAATCGTGTAGTAACTGCTCCAACCAATGGAGCTTGTGCGGTAGTTCCTGCTGTGCTTTTATACTTAAAAGAACATGTAAAAAGTATGAGCGAAAAGGACATTAGAGACTTTTTATTAGTATCAATGGCGATAGGTTCATTGTTTAAGAAAAACGCAAGTATAAGTGGAGCTGAAGCTGGTTGTCAAGCAGAAATTGGCTCAGCTTCTTCAATGGCAGCTGCTTCATTTGCCTTTAGTATGGGGGCAAGTCCGATTGATTGTTGCTCTGCTGCTGAAATTGCAATGGAGCATCATTTAGGGCTAACTTGCGATCCTGTTGCAGGACTTGTTCAAATTCCTTGCATTGAGCGTAATGTATTCGGAGCGATAAAGGCTGTAAGTGCAGCTAAAATGGCTATGGATAGAGAGAGTGCTCCTAGCGTTGGGCTTGATGAGGTTATTAAAACTATGTATGAAACAGGCAAGGATATGGATACAAGATATAAAGAAACTAGCCTTGCAGGTCTAGCTACAAATTACAAGAAATTTTGCTAAAAAAGGGCTTTATGCCCTTTTTACAATCTGTAATTTATTATTTTTTGTTAATATTAAAAATCACATCAAAATAATGGAACTTTAATGCAAAATATAAGAAATTTTTCAATAATAGCACATATAGACCATGGTAAAAGCACTTTAGCAGATTGTTTAATCACAACTTGCAATGCTATAGAGCAACGCAAAATGAGTAAGCAAGTAATGGATACTATGGATATAGAAAAAGAGCGTGGAATTACTATAAAAGCTCAATCAGTTAGATTAAATTATACTTATAATAAAGAAAATTATATTTTAAATCTTATTGACACCCCAGGTCATGTGGATTTTTCGTATGAAGTTAGTAGAAGTTTAGCAAGTTGCGAAGGGGCATTATTAGTAGTTGATGCTTCACAAGGCGTTCAAGCACAAACAATTGCGAATGTTTATATGGCAATTGAGCATGATTTAGAAATAATTCCTGTAATTAATAAAATTGACCTACCCGCAGCAAATCCTGCAAAAGTAAAGGCTGAAATTGAGCATATAATAGGAATTGATTGTTCTAATGCAATAGAAGTTAGTGCAAAAGCTGGGATAGGAATTGCTGAATTATTACAAGCAATTTGTGAGAGAATTCCTGCACCAAAAAGTAATCAAAATAAGCTAAAAGCACTAATTTATGATAGCTGGTTTGATAGCTATTTAGGGGCTTTAGCTTTAGTTAGAGTAAGGGATGGAGAGATTAATAAAAACGATGAAATATATTTAATGCACGAAGGCGTAAAGCATAATGTATTAGATTTACGCTATCCACACCCACTAAATCCAATGCCAACAAATACAATTAAAGCAGGAGAAGTTGGTATCGTTGTATTAGGATTAAAAGACATAGCACAAATTAGCGTAGGAGATACAATAACCCTAGCAAAAGATAAAGCAACAGAGCCAATTGAAGGTTTTGCTAAAGCAAAAGCCTTTGTATTTGCAGGGATTTATCCGATTGAAACTGATAAATTTGAAGATTTAAGAGATGCTTTAGATAAATTAAAATTAAACGATAGTTCAATCTCATACGAGCCAGAAACTTCACTTGCTTTAGGTTTTGGCTTTAGGGTTGGCTTTTTAGGTTTATTGCATATGGAAGTTATAAAAGAACGCTTAGAGCGTGAGTTTAATTTGGATCTAATAGCAACCGCTCCTAGTGTTACTTATGAAGTTAATTTAACCGATGGAAGTGTATTAAATATTCAAAACCCAAGCGACTTACCACCTGTAAATAAAATAGACCACATAAAAGAGCCTTATGTAAAAGCTACCATAATAACTCCTAGCGAGTTTTTAGGAAATTTAATTACTCTTTTAAATAATCGCCGTGCAATACAAACAAAAATGGATTATATAACAGAAAATAGAGTATTGCTTGAATACGATATACCTATGAATGAGATTATTATGGACTTTTATGATAAATTAAAATCACTTACTCGTGGATATGCTAGTTTTGATTATGAATTTTGTGATTATAGAGTGGGAGATTTAGTAAAGCTTGATATAAAAGTGGCTGGAGAAGCAGTTGATGCGTTAAGCATTATCGTGCCAAATCAAAAGGCTTTAAGCAAAGGTAGAGATTTAGTAAAAGCTATGAAAGATATTGTGCCTAGACAATTATTTGAAGTAGCAATTCAAGCAAGTATAGGCAATAAAATCATAGCTCGTGAAAATGTAAAATCAATGGGTAAAAATGTTACTGCTAAATGCTACGGCGGGGATATTACTAGAAAAAGAAAGCTACTTGAAAAGCAAAAAGAAGGTAAAAAGCGTATGAAAGCAATAGGTAAAGTATCTTTACCACAAGAAGCATTTTTAAGTATTTTAAAGATTGACTAATGAGCTTAAATTATAATTATATTAGAAAAGATGGTATTATTAAGAATATTATTAGAATAATAAAATTCAATATTAGAAAATTTTATTATAAAAATAATTATGAACGTCTAAATAAGATTTGTTTTAACAACTCAAATAATATAGTTAATTTTTTTCAGAATAATAATTTGTTAGCTATTGATTTATTACACATTCAATATGGTTGTAGAAACTTCAACTTTAATCAAGGATATATAAGTTTTGAAAGAGATTTATCTATTATTAATGAATATTATCCAAATATTTTTAAAACTCGTATGATTCCTGTAATTAATCTAAATGAAGACTATATTATATATTTAAAAAATACCCCTAATATGATTAACGAAGGACTATTTTTTTTAAGTCTTCATTACAAAAATCAACCAATTTATAATTTAAATTTTATTACCCTAAATGATGGAATATTAATTACTTGTTTGCAAGGTTGCGGTAGTGGAAATAATATAAAAGAATATATTAAAAATTTTACAAAATGTTTTTTTGGTTTAAGACCCATAACATTCATGATTTTTTATTCTTTTATTTTTATTAAAAAGCTTAAATTAAAGTATGTTTATGGAGTGGATGATTTTTATGCAATATCTAGTTTTAAAAGAGGTAAAAAAAGAAAAGGAAAAATTTTAAATATTCACAACCTTGATGAAATTTTTAAAGAAAATTGTGAAGTTATTGAACAATTTCAAGGATATAAAAAATTATCTTTTAAAACTACTCCAATTAATGAAATACCTAGTAATAAACGTTCAATGTATAAAAAAAGATATATGTTTTTAGATAATTTAATATTAAACAATTAATTTATTTTAATTTTATTTAAACTATTAGCTAGGTTTAAGCAATCTTGCAAAGTAGGATAGTCTGAAACAAAGATATTTTTTACATTATATTTTTTTAATTCATTTTCAGTGCTTTTTCCTATTGCTATTATATTTTTTGGAAAAGTTTTGAAAAAATATTCATAATCACGCACTCCTGATGGTGCTAAAAATATCAATATATCTTCATTATTTATTGACTTTATAAAAGGCTTTAAATCATTATCTAAAGGCATATTTAATCTAGCGTTACTATATGCTATTACAGACCTTAGGCTAATATTATTTAAATCTAAAAACTCATCTAAATCACTTATAATATTTAAAGCCCTAAAATAAACACATTTTAAATTATTTAGTAGTGGCAATATCTCGTTTTTAAATTCACTCGCGTGAGCTGATTTACCTGTATAAAATACATCTAAGCCTAAACTATTTAGGTATTTCGTAGTTGCTAAACCTATACTAAAAATCTTTTTATTTTTTAGATTAATATTATTTAATACACAAGATTTAACGGCATTTTTGCTAGTAAAAATACAAGCATCAAAATCATCATTAATGCTAAAATCATTAAAAATTATTTCATTTACAAAAATACTCTTTATATTTGTTTCGTTTTTTAAACCAACTACATAAATCATTCAAAAAACACTTCTCTTTCAAGTTTGCAAAGCAATAAAGCACAGGCTAAAGCACATTGATTTTGCTTATAAATCCTATCTCCAAGTAATTCTAATCTCTCGTGTAAAATCAAGCCTGTATCACTAATAGCACATATAAAAGCTACACCGCTTTTAACACCTAAATCATCGCTATCTCCTAAAACCCCCGTGCAAGTTATAGCGTAATTTGCCTTAGTTAATTTTAATACCCCCGTAGCCATTGCTAAAGCACAATTTTGAGAATAAACTGCTTGATTTTCTAAATGAATATCTTCTACATTTAGCCAAGCTTTTTTGCTTTTGTTTGAATATGTTATAACACTACCTTCATAAACACTACTTGAGCCATTAATTTTAGTAAAATTACTAGCCAATAATCCACCAGTGCAGCTTTCTGCAAAGCTTAATTTTTTGTTATTTTCTTTTAATTTTTTAATTATATGCTCATATAAATTATCAGCAAAAATCACTTTTTTAGGGAATAATGATTTAACGGAATTTAAAAGCCCTATTTCATCTGAATATTCATTAGTATTTACTTTAACATATAATAAATTATCAAGTAGTGAATAAATATTAAGACTTACTCCATAAGGCTTTACGCTAGTATTTAATAATATTTCAGCACTTTCTAAATCCAAATCACTTATTAAAAAATCATAACTTTGTTTTGTGTTATGCAAAATTTCAGGTAGATAAAACATACTAGCTTTTAATATATTAATCATTACTCCGTTTAAATCTATTAAAACTGAATTTTTCTTATAATCTTTAGGATTTTCTACTATAAACTCATCATCAATTAAACTCAATTCACATTCTTTTAGTGTAGCTAGGATTTTATTAATCATAGAAAAAGAATGCTCATCAGCAATTATCGTTACTAATTCATATTTTTTAACATCTATTTCTAAAAGAGTATTTAATTTAGAATCATCATCATTAAGCTTAATGATAGTATTAGCAAACAAATTCTTCTTAGCCAAACTTCTATCTACAAATTCACAAAAACTACCATTAAAACTCAAATCTTTTGTAAAATATATTAATAAATGTTTCATTTCTTATCCTTTTATTTAAAAAAGTATAGCAAAATAAGTGCATTTTAACAATCAAAAAATATTAAAGGCACATTTATGGATTATAAAGATACATTATTATTACCCAATACTACTTTTGAGATGAGAGCAAATCTTTATGAAAACGAGAAAAAAAGTTTTGAAAAATTTTCATCATTTGCATACGCACAATTAAGAGATAAAAAAGCACCTAAATTTATCCTACACGATGGCCCTCCTTATGCTAACGGGCATTTACACATAGGTCATGCTTTAAATAAAATCTTAAAAGATATGATTAATAAAACTAGATATTTTCTAGCTAATAATTCAATTTCATATACTCCTGGTTGGGATTGCCATGGTTTGCCTATTGAACAACAAGTTGAAATCAAATTAAAAGATAAAAATCCAAGTATAAAAGAAATTCACGACGCTTGCACAGAACACGCAAAAGAATTCATAGGTATTCAAATGAAAGAATTTAAAGACTTAGGAATAATTGGAGATTTTGACAAGCCTTATTTGACTATGGATTTTAAATTTGAAGCAAATATTTACAAAACTCTTTTAGAAGTAGCTAAAAATGGTTTATTAATTCAAAGAAGTAAGCCAGTTTATTGGAGTTGGGCTGCTAAAAGTGCTTTAGCTGAAGCAGAAGTTGAATATGAAGATAAGGAAGATTATTCAATTTTCGTAGCATTCAAACTAAACGATGATGCAAAAGCAAAACTTAAATCTTTAGGAGCAAATGATAGTATTTTAAACAATGCAAGAGCTGTTATTTGGACTACTACTCCTTGGACTTTACCAGCAAATAAAGCAATCGCATTAAATAAAGATGAGCTATATGTTTTAGGAGAAAATGGTCTTATCGTAGCTAAAAAAAGATTAGAAGATTTAGCAGAATTTAATATTAAACCTGTGCTTGAGTTTAAAGGAGATTTTTTAGAAAATACAAACGCATTAAATCCTTTAAACAATAATCTATCTCAATTCATAACAGGAGAGCATGTTTTAATGGATGGCGGTAGTGGTTTAGTTCATACTGCACCAGGACACGGAGAAGATGATTATTATGCTTGTTTAAGATATAACATTGAAGTAGAAATGCCTGTAGGAGATGATGGTTGTTATGATGAAAATATCAAAAGATTAGTGCCAAATAAACCTGAATTATTAGGAATGCATGTATTTAAAGCAAATGAAGTAATTATTGAATTATTGGGCGAAAGTCTTTTAAAATGCTCTAAATTTATACACTCATATCCATTTTGTTGGAGAACTCATAAACCAATAATTTATAGAGCTACTAAACAATTTTTCATAGCTATGGATAAAGAATTTTACAATGGTATGACTTTAAGAGAATTAGCTCAAAAATCACTTGATGAAGTAAGTTTTTATCCAAAAGCAGGAAGAAATAGAATAGGAACTATGATTAGTAATAGACCTGATTGGTGTATTTCAAGACAACGCTCTTGGGGTGTGCCTTTAGCATTCTTTAATGATAAATCAGGGAATTTGATTATGGATTTTGAACTTTACGAACACCTTGCAAGCATATTTGAAAAAGAAGGCGTAAGAGTATGGTGGCAAAAAGATATTAAAGATTTATTACCAGCTAATTCAAAATATAAAGCAGATGAATTAGAAAAAGTTACTGATATTTTAGATGTTTGGTTTGATAGTGGCTCTACATTTAACGCTGTTTTAGCTAGTGGAAATTACGATATCAAAACAACTCAAGCTGATATGTATTTAGAAGGAAGCGACCAACATCGTGGGTGGTTTCAAAGCTCATTATTATTAAGCGTTATTTTAAACAAACAAGCACCTTATAAAGCAGTTTTAACTCACGGATTTACCGTTGATGAAAAAGGTAGAAAAATGAGTAAAAGTCTAGGCAATGTAATAGCACCAGAACAAATTGCAAAAAATTATGGCTTAGAAATCTTTAGACTTTATATAACATTATGTGATTATTCAACTGATGTTAAATTAGGTGAAAGCATATTAAAACAAACTAGCGAGCAATATAGAAAAATAAGAAATACAATAAGATTTTTATTAGCAAATACTAGCGATTTAAAAGCTTATAATTATAATTTCAGTGATTTAGACAAAATGATTTTAAATAAAGCTAATAATGTGTTTGAGCTTTACAAAAAATCATTCTTAGAATATGATTTCGCTAAAGGTATGAATGCACTTTGCACATTTTTAAGTGCTGATTTAAGCGGTGTTTATCTTGATATTTGTAAGGATAGCTTGTATTGTGATGCTAAAGAAGATAGCAAAAGAACAGCGTCAATTACTGCAATGGCTTTAATACTTAAAAAATTATTAGTTTTACTAGCACCTGTATTAACTCATACTACAAATGAAGCTTGCGAACACGCAAACAAATTTATATTAGGCGATATTAAGAGTATTTTTGATTTAGAAGATTTTGATTTTGCTAGTAAAATCACACCAAGCAAAAACGATTATGAATATTTATTAAAAACTCGTGTTAAATTCTATGAGCAAATTGATATATTAAAAAAAGATAAAATAATCAAAAGCACATTAGAGCTAAATCTAGCTACTAATGATGAAGTGATATTAAATTATGAAGAAGCAGCTGATTTTTATTCATTAAGTAAAATTGAAGCTTTAAATAATAACGAAGCTTTGGCAAGTTTTGAAATTGATAATAAAACATACAAAATCATAAAATCAAATCTATGCAAATGCCCTAGATGTTGGAAATACTTAAGCCTAAGCGAAGAAAGCTTATGTCCTAGATGTGAAAGGGTGTTAAAATGAGCGAACCTGTTAGCTTAGAGCTAATAGTCGGCACTATTATAGTATTAGCTATAATTAGTGCTATTGGAGTAATTTTAGTAAATAAAGGAAAGAAATGATAACTTTAGAACAAGCATTAAAATTAAGTGATAATGAATTAATAGAATTAAAAAAAGAACTAAATAAATTAGCATTAGAAAGCAAACATTTAGGAGCTTATGTAGAGCAATTAATCAATACTCCTTTAGATGATGTTGATTATCTAGGAGTGCCTGTAGCTATTAAAGATAATATTCAAGTTAAGGGCTGGAGCATTACAAATGGTTCAAAAATAATGCAAGGATATTATGCACCTTATGATGCAAGTGTGATTAGCAATATGAAAAAACACAAATTCGCACCATTTGGAAGATGCAATATGGATGAGTTTGCTATGGGTAATACTACAAAAACAAGCTTTTATGGAAAAACCCTAAATCCTTTAAATAATGCTTTAGTCCCAGGTGGAAGTAGTGGTGGTAGTGCTGCTGCGGTAGGTGCAAAAATAGCTCTTGCTGCATTAGGAAGCGATACAGGTGGAAGTGTTCGCCAGCCTGCTGCATTTTGTGGTTGTGTAGGTTTTAAGCCAAGTTATGGAAGAGTTAGCAGATATGGACTTGCTAGTTATTCAAGTAGTTTAGACCAAATAGGAGTATTAACTCAAAATGTAAAAGACGCTAGTATTTTATACGATGCGATTGCAGGTCATTGTGAGTTTGATAGCACTAGTGCTGATATTCAATTTGTGCCTACATTTGATAAATTAGACGCTAATAAAAAATATAAAATCGCAATTATTAAAAATTATATAGATTCATGCTCTGATGAAATAAAAACACAAACTTATAAAGCTATAGATAAATTAAAAGCTTGTGGTCATACCATAAGTGAAGTTAGCCTTGCTGATAGTAAATACGATGTAGCTGCTTATTATATAATAGCTTGTGCTGAAGCAAGTGCTAATTTAAGTCGTTACGATGGGATTAGATATGGCAATAGAGCTAAGGAATTTAAAGATTTAAACGAGTTATATGTAAATACTAGAAGCGAAGGTTTTGGGCTTGAAGTTCAAAAGAGAATTTTATTAGGAACATTCGTGCTTTCAAGTGGTTATATTGACGCATATTATAAAAAAGCTCAATTAGTAAGAGAAGTTATCACTAGAAAATACAATGAAATTTTAAGCGATAATGATTTAATACTAATGCCTGTTGCACCAAGTCTTCCAAAATCATTTGATGCGAAGACTAGTTCTGTTGAAAGCTATTTAGAAGATATTTTCACTATTTCAGTTAATCTTGCAAAACTTGCAGGTATTAGCGTGCCTGTTGCTAAAACTGAAGATAATTTAAATGTGAGCGTTCAATTAGTAGCAAAAAGATTTGATGAGCAAAACTTATTAAATGCAGCATTAAGCTTGGAAAACACTGTTAAATAACCTACCCTATTCTATTTTAAATTCTAAGAATTTAAAATAGATTTTAATCACTTTTAGCACTTCACCTAATATTTATATTATGTAATTTTTATACTTTCTATCTTTTTTTGTCGTAAATTAACTATCTAAATAGTGGTTAAATTGTAAATTAATAAAGTTTTTTGATATTTTTATTTAAGTAAATGCTATGATATGAAAAATAAAGAAATTTGAATGCTTAAAATTTGGAATGTTACTATTTTTAGTTGTGGTTTTAATTTAAGACATTGATTGTGCTATATAGCACCATATAAATTTATTAAAAAAAGGTTAGATGATATGCAAAGAGATTACGATAAAGAGCCGGTAGTTATCAAGGATATTAATACATTTTTTGATTTTTTACCTGCTTTTGTTTGTATGATAATAAGTTATATTGCGTATTTTCTAACAGATAATCCTAGCTCTTCACTTCATAGAAATGTTTTTATAATTATGCCATTTTTAGCACTACCTTACATAAGACCTTTTATAAAATGTAAAAGAGAAATCATAATTACTAAAAATACCATTAATTATCTAAATAATGGCGAAGTGTTAGAAAGTATTGATTTAAATAAGTCTTTTAAGATATATAAAAGCTTTTCGGTAGCTCATCACAAATCACAAAAACCCCATGAAGTAATTCAAATTTTATGGATTTTTTTACTACCTGCTACTATCTTACAATACTTTATAAATTTTATTCTTAAATTATTTTATTACATATTTACGCTTAAACTAAAATACTATAAGGTAATGGATTCGGTAATTTTATTGCAAGATGAAAAGATTATAAATATATTAAGCATTGAAAAATATCACGAGCTTGAAAAGTATTTTAAAGATAATCATAATATCAATATAAAAGAGCTTAAAATTTATTTTGATAAATATGGTTATGTTTATGAAAAGCTTTAAAAACTAAAATACTTAATTTAAATTCTATAACTTTGATATTTTTATTTAAGTTAGTGCTATGATATGAAAAATAATTAGGTGTTGAAAATGGAATTTATTTTATTGCATATTATTGTGCTTATTACATTTTTTATTGTTTTAATTAAACCAAAAGGTTTTAAAAGAAAACTAATGTGGTTTGCTATTTGGTTTTTTGCATTTTTTGGTGATATATTTATAACAAATATTGTTTTTTATTACAATGCAAATAAATATGCTACAAATACATACCTTGAGACTTTTAAAGGAAATTCGCTATATATTGGTGAATATAAGGTTAATCTTATGGATAAAGAGAGGTATAAAATAAGCGAATATTATATAGGAGGATGGATTGGCTCTATATTACCAGATTTTTATATGCGATCACTTTTGGATAATAAAATAAAATATATTGAATATAAGGAAATAAGCGACCATCCTATAAATAATGGAAAATATTTTAGATTTTATTCAAGTAATGAAGATGATAAAAATTGTATGGTTTCAAAAGATTTAGAGTATAAGCTATTGTTTACATTGGAATATGATAGAAGCGATGGAACTAAAGGTTTTATAGAGTATGAAGAATTTTTAGAACTATATAATAAATATTATAAAAAATATTTAGCAGGTAATAGCAATGTTTTTTGGGAAGATTATTTAAGAAAAAATATGTTTCATGAAAAAATTCCTACTGAAATAAAAGATTTAATAAAATATTTAATACAAAAACATAATATGCCAGAAGATAGAATAAGATATCTAATTATATATATGATGGAAGACTATAGAAAAATGAGTGCCAAAATTGAAGAATTCTACAAAGGTAAATGTATAGCAAGAGAGCAAATAGATAAAAATGAATTATCAAGATATGAATATGTAAAATGCACTAATTCTGATTATGAATATATATGTGATTATCCTGATATAAAAGATAAACTTTGGACTAAATTTGAATACTTTGCTTATATAAAAGATAGGATTAATAATAAAAAAATAGCTCAGAGTATTCTTGCTTATAAAACCGGCACACCTTTTTCTTTATATGCTATAATCTTTGACAAAACTTCTCCATTTCAGAGAGCAGCTGGTGTAGAATTATGCAATAAAAATATAAGTGTGCGTGGTGGCGAAGAATGCAATGATATATTTATAGACAATTTTATTAATAATAATGAGATGAAAAATAAGTAATTTTTACATATAGCAAAATAAAGCAATAAAAATATTTAAATTCTAAGAATTTAAAAATTATATTTCAACTCTAAAATACATTTACAAACCAAAAAATATTCTTAAATAATGCTATGATATGAAAAATAAAGGAGAATAAATGCTTAAAAAAATTTCTTTATTACTTATGCTAGTTTTTAGTTTAAATGCTTTTGAATTTGTTCATAAAGATAAAATACCAAAAACTCCTATATATACTTTATTTAATTTAAGCAAAAAAGGATCTAAAATTGAAATAATCTTTAAACCACAAAGAAAAGATATAGGAAAACATTTAGGGTTTTATGTTTTTTATCCTACGTATTTTTGCTATGGTAAAATAGGCAGTAAGGATTATCGTATAGTTAATTTATATGACAAAAAAATAGTAGATAATATACGAGATAATCCTTATTATCCACTTGCACTTGATATTAAAATATATGAGCTTACTAAAGATGGTAATGAGATATTAGTATTTGATAAAGTCGCTACACCAAATGATGATACATACGTAATAGGTAGTTCAATTATGAATATTAAAGGTGAAGAAGTCAGAATGGTACAAAGACATTCTAGAATTTATTTTGTACCTGAGAATAAAACATATAAAGCAGTCATTACAAATCTAATAGATGATGATAATATAAGGGGTGATTTTACAAAAATCGCAATTACAGTTAATAGAAGAAAAGTTTAATAAGGAGAAAGAATGGCAAATTTTAGATTAGATTTAAATGGTAATTTTACAAATATTATCGTTATACCCATTGGGACAAAAACTCTTAATAAAAATAAAATTACAAATTATAAAACTTCTAATTACTATTTTAAATTCTTGTAAAAATTATGAGAATTTGAAATAAGGATTTAAAAATATTACAAAAAGTAACAATTAATAAAAATTAATAAAGTTTTTTGATATTTTTATTTAAGTAAATGCTATGATATAAAAAACAATTAAGGTTATATTATGAAAAAAACATTAGAAATCTTAAAAATACTTTTTAAGATTTTTATAATAATTGAAATAGTGATTGCTTTTTACTCAATTTTTGCTGGTGTTATTTTTAGCATTGGCTCAGATGTAAATGTAATTTATTCAATTATTGTTTGCTTTTTTGCAGCTAATTATTTTATTTATGAAAATTTAAGTCAAATAATAATTTTATTTTATGAGGGGTTTATACTTTATCCACTAATATATCTTAAAGTTTTTATAATTATATTTTTTATAATACTTTTCTTTAAATTAAGAAAAAGATTTAATAATAAAATAGCTTTTAAATATAGCATAATACCTATGATAATAATATTTACTTTATATAATTATTTTTTTAGAACCATACCTGATTACTCAAGTAAAACTCACGAAAAAATAGTAACTCTAAGTGATTATAAAAAATATCAGCAAGGCTATTGCTTAAAAGAAGATAGGATATTACCTAAAGATGAGCTTTATAAAAGAGTAGTGGTTGATGATTTTACAAAGTTATTAGTACGTAAAGATATTCTTTATAAAATGATTTATAATAGCATTACAAATCATGAATATGAGATACATAAAGATATAAATCTAGATAATTACAAAGATTACTTAAGAAAAAATATTTATTCTAAAAGATATGTTAATTACGATGAATTAGAACCGGTTGATTACACTAAATATCTAGTAGTTAAAAATAATATAGTTGGATTTACTAAACCTATTATTTTACTTGGATGGGGTGCTTCTGTTTCAATTTCAGTTTATACGGATATAGCCTTTGAATTTAAAGATAATATATATAGAACCTATAGCTTTTATCTTATTGATGAATTTGATGAGCGTGAAGATAAAGAAAAAGAATATAAATATAGACTTAGAGTTTTTAATCATCAGCTTTTATCATACGAAGCTGATATAAAGGAAAAACGTAGTTATATACGCAAATTTGATAATTGTGGTTATTCAAATTTTAATCCAGAAAAAGAAGCAATTGAGATCTACAATGGTATTTAAAATTATAAAAAGGAGAAAACATGGCAAATTTTAGATTAGATTTAAATGGTGATTTTACAAGTGAAATATTATCATTGTATTTGTGGGGACAAAAAAGAGCTCCTAGTAAAGATGAGATTACAAATTATAAAACTTATAATTCTTATTTTAAATTCTTTAAAAAATTATGAGAATTTGAAATAAGGATTTAAAAATATTACAAAAAGTAACACAATAATTAATTTTAATAAAGTTTTTTGATATTTTTATTTAAGTAAATGCTATGATATGAAAAATAAAGGAGAGTTATGTTTAAAATATTAGCTATTTTACTAATTACAAATATTTATTCATATCAAATAAATAAGTTAAAAATAGAGCTAGATAGTATTTATAAAAGCTTTGCATATATTACAAAAGAGATAAAACAAGACCAAAATGAGTTTATAAAAATCATTAGTAATTGCAAAGATGATAATAATTGTATTATAAGTTCTTATAAAGCTAGAATAAAAGAGCTTAGCACTAGTCTTGAAAACTCAAAAACCTATCCTAAAGAACTAATAGAACATATAAAAATAATTCAAGAAAACTCAATAGAATGCAATAAAGATAACTATATGCGATATGAGCATGGACGATTTATTGATGAGCCAGAAAAATGTAGAAAATTACTAAAACTCAATAATTTTTGGCAAGATTTTTTTAGATATAAGGATATAAAAATAAAGCCAAAAATTGTAGATGCTAAGCCTTACGCAAGCCAAGAAGTAAAAGATACTCTTAAATACTGCTGGGATTTAGGGCTTGATAGAAAAGTTTATAAAGATATAGGGCGTGATAATATCTATGGTGTTGATAATGATGTGAGTTATTCTTTTTATGAAGTTGATAAAAATAATGAGCTTTATATTATAAGTAAAATTAAAGGTAAAAAATACATAGAAAAACATAAAAGTATAACTATAAGTGATGTAGTTTTAGATGATAAAAATTACTTAGCTTTATCAGGTGAAATTGGAAATATATTATTTATAGAAAAAGATTTTTGCAATCATCCTATGAAGAATAAAAATCTATTAGAACTTTTAAAAAATTCTAATAAAATGAAAATGTCAAATAAATATTACGAAGAAGCAAAAGAAACTTTTATTATAGAGTATAAGGGTAGTGATTATATTTTAAATTATCATAAATTTAATAATTTAAATCATATTAGATATGACAGTTATTATAATATAACTTTTATTGATATTTTAGATATGGTATCTAATGTAATTTATCAACCATATTCAGAAAAAACTCTTAATAGATGTAATAAATTTAAAATTTTTGGTTGTGAAACAAATCTAAAAAAGGAGAAAAAATGAGTTTAAGTGGTTTACATAGGGTAAAAAACTTTAGTAGTGAATTATATAATAATATTAAGAATAATGAAGGTTTTGATGTAAAAGTTTATCTTGATAGTAAACTTAGACCTACAATTGGTGTTGGTTATGAATTAATTTCTCATAAAAATACTTGGAGAGAACATTTTAAAACAATCAAACTTAATGTTAGCAATGAACAAGCTAATGATTTTAATAATTTAATATCTGCTTTATCTAAAGTAAAGTCTAAAGATGAAGGCAAACGTATTATTGAAAAGTATTATAACAATAAAAATAGCATAAAACTAACTAACGAAAAAGAAGCAAAAGAACTTTTTTATACTATATTGCCAGATTATAAAAAAATGATTATTAAAACAAGTAATAATCCTAATCAAGGAATTAGTGAAGAAATGTATAAATATCTAAAAGATAGCAAAGAATTAATAACTCTTATTGATTTAGCGTACAATGGGGGTAAAAAATTAATAGGACCTGGTTTATCTAAAGCTATTGAAGAAGGTGATAGAGCTAGAGCTTGGTTTGAGATAAGATATAATTCTAATGGCGGGAAATCACGAAAAACTAGTGGTTATGGAATTGCACAAAGAAGAATAAGAACTTCAGATTTTTTTGGGCTTTATCCTGATGGCAATGTAGATGAAGAATATCATATGAAAGTAGTTAGAATGTATGCTGACTATAAAGATAAAATAATCGGAGAAGAAACCAGCATAGAAGAACCTAGTGAAAATGATGGTAAGAAAATAGGAGAAGCTTATCAAGGTACAAATAGTTTTAAAAGCCAAATCTCTACAACCCTTAAACATTTTACTAATGAAAATCAAATTAGTGGGGATATTATATTGCTTGATAATACCCATAATAAATTAGGTGAAAATACAAATTTAAATAAAAATGATTTGATTATCATTGATGGTGGAGAGCATAAGATTAGCGATATAAGCGGTAATGATATTTATTATGTTCGTAATGGTAAAGTTACAATAGACGATAAGGATGGCAAAGGTCAAGTAGTATTTAATGGCTCTACATTAGAAGGTGGTTCTTATGATGAAGATAGGAAAGCATATATAGATGCTAAAGATACAAGTATTACATATGAGCTTAAAGACAATAATGATTTAATAGTAACTAAAGGCGATAGTAGTATAACAATACGCAATTTTAAAAAAAGCGAAGATGGATTTTTAAATATTAATTTAAAGGATAATCCAGGCAAAGAAGTAGCTATAGTAATAGATACAACAGGTTCTATGGGAGATGATATAGCAACTTGCAAAGCAAATGCAAAGATTATAGCTAGTAATATCTTTAAAGAAAATTTTTATTCTAAAATATCAATAGTTACTTATAATGATAATGATATAAAAACAATTGGAACTTACACTGATTATCAAGGTTTTTTAGGTGGAATAAATAGTGTTAATTTGCAATATGGTGGCACAGAATACACTATGGCAGCTATCTTAGAAGGAATGAGTCGTTTTACACCAAATAATCACTTGAGTAAAGAAGTGTATGTAATGACAGATGAGCCTGGAGATGATAATCATAGAAGAGATGAAGTAGAAGGTAGAGCTAAAATTTTTTATGTAGCAGGTCTAAGAAATGCAAATAATACCAATAAATACGAAGATAATTCAGTAAAAATTAATTTTATAGCTATTCGTAATGAGTTTGAGCATTTTAAAGATTTAGCTAAAAATACTAATGGAATGTATTTTAATTCAAATTCAAGTGAAGAGCTTAGCGATGCTTTATTTGAATTAAGCAATATAGGAACCTCAAGTAATGATGTGATAGAAGGCAATGATAAGGATAATAGTCTTAATGGATTTGGTGGAGATGATACACTAGTAGGTAAGGCTGGAAGCGATACTTATACATTTACTGGGCTTAATTTTGGTAACGATACCATAATAGAAAGCAATTTAAATAATATTGATAAAAATACAATTATTTTTAAAGATGTAAGCTATAAAGATGTAAGATTTAAAAAAGATTTAAATGATTTAAAAATTACACTTAATAAAGATAATAGCGTAACAATAAAAGATTTTTATAATACCAATAATGAAAGTAAAATTAGTAGCATAAGCTTTAGTGATGTTACATTAGATGAACTAGCTATCAAAAGAAGCGTAAGTATGCAAGCAAACAAAGAAGCAATAGTATTCTTAAAAGAAAAAGATTTTAGCTTTTCTAATTTTGCTACATCAACATTTGCAGTAGCCTATCAAGATAATGCAAGCAATATAAGCACATCTTATAAAGATGATGTAATAATAGGCAGTAATAAAAACGATATTATATCAACCAAATTAGGAAACGATACTTTAATCGGTGGTAAAGGAGATGATAAGTTATATGGTGGATTTGGTAATGATATATATGTTTATAGAAAAGGTGATGGAAATGATTTAATCTATGATGATGGTGGGCAAGATGCTTTAAAATTACAAAATTTAAAAGCTGATGAAATATTTTTAATAAAAGATGGTAAAGACCTGCTAATAAAGTTTAAAGATGATGATACAAATAGCATAAGAGTAGCACATCACTTTGCTTGGAAATTTGGCTATCACAATCAAATAAACACAATAGAACTTGATGATAATAAATTCATCAATACAAAAACAATAGATAAACTAATAGAGCAAACTAGTGCATTTGCTAAAAATAACGGCATAGATATTCATAATATTAATCATATAAACGATGATAGATTAAATCAAATCTATATGAGTGCTTGGAATTAAGCAAATTACCCTAAATTAATTTAGGGTAATTATTATTTAAGTATTTAAAAAATATATTAATTAGGTAAAATATGTTTAAAATTTTTAAAAAATTTGATGATGATACACACGAATTTAAACCACTTTTAGTAGAGTTAGAAGATAGACCGCAAAATCCATTAGGTAAAAGTATTTTATATATAGTTTTATTTGTAATAGTTTTTAGTATTGCTTGGCTAATACTAGCTAAGGTTGATATAGTAGTAAGTGCTAGTGGTAAAATAGTTCCTGATGGAGAAATTAAAATAATCAAACCTTTAGAAAACGGAGTAATTTATAAAATTCTTGTAAAAGAAGGTGATAAAATAAAAGCAAATGAGCCTTTAATACTAGTTGACCCAAGTGTATCTAAAGTCAATTTAGAAAGTAAAAAAGAGAATTTAAAAGCTTTAGAAGATAGTTTAAAAAGATTAAATGCACTAAGTAACGAGAGCGAATTAAAAGATGTTAGTAATGCAGAATTAAGCCTATATCAAAACCAATTAAATAGCTTTAAAAATAGCATAAACACTTATGAATTTAAAATCAAACAAACTATTAATTCATTACAAGCCAATAAAGAAGAATTAAAAAGATTAGAAATAGAGCATAAATACACAAGCTCAAAATTAAATAGACTTAGCAAGGTAAAAGATATAATCGCTTATAAAGATTATGAAAATTTATTAAAAACAAAGCAAGATTTACAATTACAAATACTTGTAAATAAAAACAAATCTTTAGAATTAGAAAATAAATTAAACGAACTCACAAAAGAACTTGAGAGTTTTAAAGCAAATTTTATTGCTAAAAATTATGATGAACTCTTAAAAACTAAAAATGAAATAGCATTATTAAAGGCAGATATAAACGCGATAGAATTTCAAAGCCTAAGGCAAGTTATTTCATCACCAGTTGATGGATATGTAGGAAAATTATTTGTAAATACTGAAGGAAGTTCTGTATCAAGCAATGAGCAATTAATATCAATAATCCCAATTGATAAGCCACTTATAATAAAGGCAAATGTATTAAATCAAGATATAGGATATCTTAAAAAAGGGCAAAATGTAGCTATCAAAATAACCACATTTAATTTTCAAAAATACGGCAAACTAGATGGAATTTTAGAACATATTGGAAACGATGCTATAAAAGATGAAAAATTAGGAGATATTTTTGAAATTAAAGTAAAACCTTTAAAAAATCATTTGATAGTAGATGGGGAAGTAAAAGAGATAGAACCAGGAATGCAAGTAATAGCTGAAGTAAAGGTTGGCAAAAGAAGAGTAATAGAGTTTTTCATATATCCTATTATTAGATATCTTGATGAAGGGCTTAGTATTAGATGAGAATTATTTTTGTTTTTCTTATAATGCTTAGCACATCAATAGCTAAAGATTTTTACACCATACTAGACTATGCACTTAAAAATTCTCCTATCATAAATATCGCAAAAATAGATATTAAAAGTGCTAATTATAATTATGATTTTTATAAATCATATTTGTATCCAGAATTATCATTTAATGCAGATTTTAAGTATTCAAATACAAAAAGTAATGATTATAAAAGAGAGCTTTTTAGCGATTATAACAATCATCAAAGCACAATATCACTTATATTAAAATATGATTTATTCAAATTTGGAAATGATTATTATAAAATCAAATCAGCCAAAGAGAATATCGCTACAAGTAATTACAATAAGTGCTATAAGGAATTGCAATTATCACTAGATTTATTAGAATACTACAAACTCGCACTATTAAGTGAAAATAAATTAAAAACATATAAAAATTTAAGCCTTGCTTATGAAAGTTTATATAAATTATCAAAGAGATTAAATAAAGTTGGAGAATTAGATTTAATCAATGTAAATTCTTATTTTTTGGACTTTAGCGATGCAAAAACACAGATTTTAAAACTAGAATTTGAATTAAGAAATTATTTATCATATATATCGTATTTATCAAATCTTAATATTGATAAAATAGATGATTTTAGTAAAATTGATGAAATTGCTTTAGACTTTTTAGAATTTGAAAAAACAAATAAATTTTTAGAATTAAATTCTAAAATAAAAAGCTCAATGTATGAACTAAAATCCCTAAATCAATACCCTACAATAAGCCTTTATTCAAGATATGATTTTTATGATAAAACCAAAAATAATTATCAAGACCTTGCCGATAGTTCTAAAAAACACGGGTATTTAGTAGGAATTGGGATTAACTATATTATATTTGATGGATTTAAAACAAGTTCATCTAAAGAGTTAAAACAATTAGAAATAAACAAATTAAATCAAGAGCTAATACAAGCAAAGCTAGAATATGAAAAACAAATAAACGAGCTTATATTTTTCATACAAAACAAAGATGAAATAATAAAAACCTTAAAGATAATAAGCAAAGAAGCAAATACAAATGAGCTTTATATACAAAAACTACACAAAACTGGTGAAAAATCAAAATTTGAAGTCATAAATGCAAGTATAGAAAACTATAAAAAACTCCAAAATTTAAATGAATATATAATAAATGCAAATGCAAACGCTATTAAAATTAATTTAATAAATAATCAATTTAATAATTGTAAAAAAGGATATTAATATGCATACAGCCTTAGGTTGCTTATCACTTTGTGCACAATTTGCAAATATTTCAATAGATATTAATGCGATTTGTAACAAATACGCTTTAAAAGATAGCGAGCCAAGTATTTACGAACTAGCAAAAATCGCTAAAGATAATGATTTTAAAGTAAAAATCAAAAAGCTTAATTTAAAAAACCTTCATTTATATAAAGCACCTTTTATATTTTTGAAAAAAGATTTAACATATTTTGTAGTTTTAAAACTTGATTTTAATAATCAACAAGCTCTTATTTTTGATGGTGGAAAAGAAGCAAGGCAAATTAGCTATGAAGAATTACATAATTTATCAAGTGATAAAATCTTAATCCTAGCACACAAATTATTAAACGATAGTGTAAAGTTTGGCTTCTCTTGGTTTTATAAAAGAATGCTAAGTTATAAGGGTATTGTATTACAAATTTTATTAGCAAGTTTTGTTATGCAATTATTTGGCTTAGTTACACCTTTATTTACCCAAGTAGTCCTTGATAAAGTCTTGTTGCACCATAGTATAAGCACACTTAATGTAATCGCTTTTGCGTTTTTTAGCGTTATTGTTTTTGAAAGTTTATTAAGCCTTAGTAGAAATTATATCTTTACTCATACTACCACAAAAATTGACGCAAAATTAGGCAGTGAGTTATTTACACATTTATTATTGTTACCTATGGTGTATTTTGAGAATAGAAAAGTAGGCAACATAGCAGCTAGAATAAGAGAGCTTGATAATATAAGAGATTTTATAGCCAACAAATCAGTAAGCGTGATTTTAGATTTATTATTTAGTATAGTTTTTATTTTGATGATGCTTTTATATAGCGTGAAGCTAACATTTGTTTCATTAGCTTTTGTGATTTGTATTGCTTTGATTTATTTTTTTATAACGCCTATTTTAAGAGCAAGGCTTGAAGATAAATTCCAAATGGGAGCAGCATCTAATTCATATCTAGTAGAAAGCATAACAGGAATGCAAACCATAAAATCCCTAGCCATTGAAGGTAGTATGAAAAAATACTGGGAAGATTATTTAGCAAAATATTTAAAATCATCTTTTAATTTAAGTAATCTAAGCAATATCGCAAGCACTTTTGCTAATTCTTTACAAAAGCTTATGACATTAGCAATTTTATATTTTGGAGTAGGATTAGTAATTGATGGGAGTTTAAGCGTAGGACAATTAATAGCCTTTCAGATGTTTGCCAATCAATTTAGCGCTCCTATTATGCGACTTGTAAGCTTGTGGAATGAATTACAACAAGCCATTTTAAGCGTAGATAGATTAGGAGATATTTTAAATACACCGCAAGAGCAAACTACAAATAAACCTATATCGCTAAATCAAGTATCAGGTAATATAAAATTTGATAATGTAAGCTTTAAATATAGCCCAAATTCTAACTATGTCTTAAATAATCTAAGCTTTAACCTACAAGCAAATAAAAGCATAGGAATAGTAGGACGCAGTGGCAGTGGTAAAAGCACCATAACAAAACTCATAGAAAGACTTTATATCCCAAACGAAGGCTCTATTTATATAGATGGAATAGATTTAAGACATTTAAATCCTTATGTTTTAAGGAGTAATTTAGGCGTAGTTTTACAAGAAAATTATTTATTTAGCGGTAGTATCAAAGAAAACATAAGCCTATCAAAGCCAAGTGCATCAATGCAAGAAATAATAAATGTATGCAAAATAGCAGGAGCACACGATTTCATAAGCGAACTTAGTGCAGGTTATGATACTTTAGTAGGAGAAAGAGGCTCTGCATTAAGCGGCGGTCAAAGACAAAGAATAGCAATAGCAAGAGCCTTGCTACATAATCCAAAGGTTTTAATATTTGATGAGGCTACTTCGGCACTTGATTATGAAAGCGAGAAAATCATCACATCAAATCTATCACTAATCAAACAAAACAAAACCTTTATAATAATAGCACATAGATTAAGCACGGTTAAAGATTGTGATGAGATATTAGTCCTTGATAAGGGTAATTTGGTTGAGTGTGGAAATCATACAAAACTAATAGAGCTTAATGGATACTACGCACATTTATACAAACAGCAAAATCTATAAACACTAAAACTATAAATAATTTAATAAATATTATTTATAGTTTTAAAAGAATTTGAATTAGGGATTTGAAATTAAATCAAAAAATATTTTTTAATATTATTTATTACGAAAAGTAACATAATTTTAATAAATATTTTTAAATTTTATGAATTTTTATTGTTTATTTGCTATACTAAACCATAAAAGTTGTTTTATATTTGGAGCGATAAATGTATTCTAAGCTGATAGAGTTTATAAAAAAATCATTATATTATTTGTTTGTACTTCTTTTTGCATTAATAATTTTAATGATTGGTATTGTTTCTATGGCGATATATAATTTTTTTCAACCTTACGATTATAGTGATTTTGTTAAGGTAACAAAGGAATTAAAAAAAGTTGAAGAAATTTTATTAAAGCAAGGATATAAACCATATTATGATTTTGGTGATAAAAGAACATATAAGGTAAATTACAATGAACTTGGATATGGTTGCATTATTGATGAGTTACAAAAACAAAAATACGCTATTCAAAATTTTTTTGTGAGATACCTACAAACGCATTTAGAAAAAATCAATAATTATAAAAGTATAGATAAAATAAAAGAAATAAAAAAATTTAGCAAAGATTTATTAAAAACTTCACAAATCTATGAATTTAATTACGAGCTAACAATTGATGGTTTTGAGCATTTTTATGATAAAAATTCTTTTATTTTTAAAGATGGAAAATTATTTGTAAAATATTATTACTTTAATTTTAATAATAATTTGCTTGAAGAAAATTATGAGTTTTTAATAGATGATTGTGGTTATATTGAGCGTATGTAGTAAAAGAGTTAGTATGAAAGTAATTAATAATTGTTAGGATTTTAAATGTTTTTTAGAATAGTTAAATTAATAAAAATACTGATATTTGTTATAGGTTTATTATGTTTAATACTTGCTTTGTGTTATTTCGCATTAACTTATTTTATAAGTAATAACACCGACCCATTAAAAGAATTTAATGAACTTAAATCAAAATTATATAGAATTGAAGCAGACCTAAGTGAGAATAATTTGAGCTATTATGATTTTAATACTGATAAAACTTATAAAATAGATTATAATAAATTCGGCTATAAGTGTAGAATTGAATACCTAGAACGACAAAAACTCGCTATAAAAGATTATTTTAATCGACATGCAAATGTAGAAAAATTAGAAAAAGTTCAAAATTATAAAAATATAGATGAAATAAAAGAAATAAAAGAATTTAGCAAAGAATTATTAAAAACTTCAAAAATAAATAAATTTAATAATGAGCTAGTAATAAAAAATGATAAATATTTTTATGATGAAGCTTCATTTGTTTTTGAATCTGAAAGATTGTTTGTGAAGTATTATTACTTTGATGAAAATAATGATTTTAAAGAAGTTAGTGAAGAGTTTTTCATAGATAGTTGTGGTTATATTGAAAATAGATATAAAGCAATAAGTTCTAAAGGTAGATTTAGGTTATAAAAACTATAAATAATTTATAAATATTATTTATAGTTTTAAATGAATAAAATTATTTTAAAAGATTTGATAATTTATCTTTAACTTCGTTTGAGTTTAATTCTAGTTTTTCAAGTGTTTTACGAGCTCTAAATTCTACCAAATTATCATCAAGTTTTTTACCCACTACAATAGCATAAGGTGTGCCTATTAACTCATAATCACTCATTTTTACACCAAAACGCTCATTTCTATCATCTAATAAAGCCTTAATACCATTAGCCAAACAATACTCATATATATCATTTGCAAACTTAACTTGCTCTTCATTTTTAATATCTGATATTATGATTTGTAATGTAAATGCTGAAATATTTTTATCAAAAATAAGCCCATAATCATCATTATTGCATTCAGCAATTACTGCTAAAAGCCTGCTAATTCCTATACCATAACAACCCATTATAAAAGGTTTTGCCTTGCCATTATTATCAAGATAAGTTGCATTCATAGCACTTGAATACTTATCGCCTAATTTAAATATATGCCCTACTTCAATGCCTTTTGTAATTTTTAAAGCTTTATTGCACTTATGGCATTCATCATTTTCTTTAACCAAGCTTAAATCATAAAAACGCTCTTGTAAAAAGCTAGTTACCTTAAATCCTACATAATGATAGTCTTTTTCGTTTGCTCCACAAATTAAATCGCTTTCATTTTCTAACTCGCTATCTATGAAAAATCTAACAGGACAATCCTTAAGCCCAATAAATCCTGGAACTAAATTAGCTTTTATTAATTCTTCTTCACTTGCATCTACTAAATCAAGTGCATTAGCTGCATTTAAAGCCTTAGTTTCATTTAGCTCATCGCAACCTCTTATAAAATATACTATGATTTCTTCTTTATCTACATATATTGCTTTTTTTGCTACTGCTTTTATGAAATTATGCTCTTTGCATTTAAAGAATTTAGCTAAATCTTCTATGGTTTTTACATTTGGAGTGTGAAATTTTGCAAAATCAGCTTCTATTTCTTTAATAAATTTTCTTTTAGCTCTTTTTGCTGTTTCTATATTAGCACAATATCCACATTCACAAATAGCCAAATCATCTTCTCCACTAGGACTAATTACCATAAATTCTCTTGAACCACTTCCACCAATTGCTCCGCTATCTGCTTCTACAATCGCATAATTTAACCCTAATTCATCAAAAATTTTACAATACGCTTCTTGCATATTTAAAAACTCAGCTTCTAAAGACTCAAGCGAATCATGAAAACTATAAGCGTCTTTCATAATAAACTCACGAGCCCTAAAAAGTCCAAATCTAGGTCTTGCTTCATCACGGAATTTAGTTTGAATTTGAAATAAATTAATAGGCAATTGTTTATAGCTTGTAATTTTTCCACGCACAAGTGCAACTATTGCTTCTTCTGCTGTCGGACTTAGGATAAAATCATTTTCTTTTCTATCCTTAAACCTTAACAATTCTTTACCAAATTTAGCACTTCTTCCACTCTCATCCCAATAATTTAACGGGCATACAAAACTAAGATTTAAATAGTTTGCTCCTGCATTTTTCATATGCTTAATTACAATATTTTTAATATTTTCTAATACTTCAAGCCCTAATGGTAAATAACTATAAAGTCCTGAGCCAAGTTGCTCTATATAAGCTGCTCTACTAAGTAAAATATGACTTTTTAAGATAGCATCTCTTGGTGCTTCTTTTGTCGTTGGTGCGTATAATTTTGAAAATCTCATTCGTTTTCCTTCACATTAAATAAATAATTTAAACTTTGCGTTTCTAAACCTTCATCATCAATATTTTTAAGTCTTATTGTAGGTTCGTGCAAATAAGACTTCATAACTTGTTTTGCGAATTTCAATGCTTCTTCATTATCACTATTTTTTAAATAACCTTTCTTAATTGCTATTTCTAATTCTTGATTTATGATTTCATCTGCTCTAATTCTCATAGCTTTTATTATAGGAGTTACTTGAATTACATTTAAATCCTTATAAAACTCATTAACCATTTTTGCAACTACACTAAAAGCAATTTTTGCTTCTTCATCTTTAAATTGCATATTTTTCTTAACTATTTCATTTAGACTATCAACGCTAAAAACTTCTATCAATTCGCTATTTTCAAGCTCAATATCTCTTGGCACAGCAATATCAAAAAAATACCTTTTAAACTCAACCGGACTTATAATATCTTTAGTAATTATAGGTTCATTTGAACTAGTAGCACAAAATATAAGCTCATAAGAATTTAAAATAGAGATTAAATCTTCATAATCTAAGCATATTAAATCTAGTTCATTTGCTAGTTTTAAAGCATTTGCTTTGGTTCTTGAAATTATCGCAATATTTCCTTTTGTATGATTTAGCAAGTGTTTTGCAGCTAATTCTATCATCAAACCACTTCCTATTAAAAGGATTTTTTTAGTTTTAATATCACAAATCTCTCTTGCTTTTGCTACTGCAACAGAGCTTACTGATACAGAGTTTTTTGAAATAGCGGTTTTATTTCTAACCATTGCAGCACATTTAAAAGAATAATTAATCGCTACTTCTAAATTAGGAGAATAATTAGCACTTTGCAAGGCTTGTTTTAATTGACCTGTGATTTGAGTTTCCCCTATTACAAGGCTATCAAGTGAACTTGAAACACTAAAAAGATGATGAATAAACCCACTGCCTTCGTAAATATCAGGAGAATTTTTGATAAGTTGCTCATCAATCTTACAAATTAAACATAAGCACTTTATTATGTATTCATAAACACCCACTTGGTTTTCAATATAACACATTATTTCTATTCTATTACAGGTGCTTAAAATCACGCATTCTTCTATGTAATCATTAGCTAAGATTAATTTATAAATTTCTTTTTTCTTAAATTCATCACTTAAAGCTAGTCTTTCTCTTACTTCAATACTTGTATTTTTATGAGTAAAACTAACGCTAAAATAATGCATCAAAACTCCCTAAAAATCATTTTTTTAACGATTTCTTTTAATTCATCGCTACTTGCGTATTTTAATGCAAGTTCTCCGTAATTTTTAGCTTCATTTATACTTGCATTTATTAAATCGTATTTTAAAAATTGCTCTTTTATCCACGATAATTCATCTTTACTTAAAGTCTTACAAAAATAAGACCTTAGCCTTGCTTTATCATCGCCTTGCAATTTTTTATCTAGCATAATGTATGGAAGAGTAACTTTGCCTTCTTTATAATCATTTAGATTTGGCTTTCCTAAAGTAGCTTCATCTTGAGTAATATCTAAAATATCATCAACTATTTGAAAGGCAATTCCTAGATTTTTACCAAATTCTTTATAGTCATTAGCGTTAGGATAATTAGCTAAAAGTGCTGCTGCATATGCACTTGCTTCTATTAATGAAGCAGTTTTTTTATAAATCATTTCATAATATTTGCTCTCATCTTCATTAAAACTTTCTCCAAGCTCTACATCAAGCAATTCGCCACTACTAAGCAAGGCAACTGCACGACCAACACAGGCTGCTATTTCACTTTTAAAAGAGCATAAATTATAAAACGCAATTGAATATAAAATATCGCCTAGCATAATAGCAGTTTTATCGCCATAAATTGCATTAATACTTGGAGCATTTCTTCTAGTTAGTGCTTCATCTATTACATCATCGTGCATAAGTGATGCTAGATGAATACACTCAATTACTGCACATAATTTATAAGCTTCATCACTAACTCCAGCTATTTTTAAAATCAGTTTTGAGCGTAATCTTTTGCCGTGATTTACCTTGGCTAAATACTCATAAATACTAGGATGCTTTAACTCTTTTATAAATTCATTTATATAAAAATCTATCTTTTCCATACTACTTCCCTTTTAAATTCTTATTAAACTCAATATCTACTCTTCCATCGTTATCAATAACTAAAACTTTTATTTTAGCTTTATTATCTTTAAAATCCTTAAATTCTAAAAAAAGTGTAACTTTATCAATGCTAGGATTTTTGTAATTAGGCAAAATTTGTTCTTTAACAAAATCAAGCCCCCTTCTAAGAGATAATACATATTGTTTTCTATAATTTTTATAATCTTTAAAATTAGTTAGCAAAATCAAATTCGTATTATCAAAATGCGTCCATCTAAAGGCATATTTTTGCCATTTTTCTTCACCTTTAGGACTTATGAAAAACCATTCTAATTCATCTTTTTTTAAAATATATTCTTTTTCATAAGCAAAATTAGGCACACCCGCAAATAAATTAATACTAAAAAAAATCAGTATTAAAAATCTATAATATTGTTTGGACATTCTTTATGATAAACCCCAGCTGCGTCATAATATTCATTACAATCTTCATAATAATGAAGCCTAATTCCATCTTTACTAGCACACGAGCTAAAAATAATAGCTATTAAAACAATCAATTTTTTCATGCTATCAACCATTGAAATAATTTTTTAAGCTCTTCACTTTCACTTCTTCTATTTTTATGCTTTTTTCTCCATTCATAAGGATTTTGAGCGTTTTTATCTATCCATAAGCCTTTTAATTCTTGTCTTGCTTTTAACTCATCGCTTTTATACATATTTGTATAATAAGAATACGCCCAAGCACAACCTTGCTGAACTACATAGCGATTTATATCTACCTCATCTAAATATACAATTGCTATGGTTCTTTTATATTTATCTTTGCCTTTGATTTTCAAATCAACCTTTTTGCCAATTATTTTAGAAGACAAAACCCTAGTACAATATGCACCAAAATTCTGACTTGTTTCAGGTGCGTCAATGCCATATAATCTAACTTTTGTTTTTTTCTTGCCTTTTCTTACTTGAATAGTATCTCCATCCATTACTTTTGATACAAAATACTCTCCTGCAAATAGATTAATACTTAGCAAGAATATCAAAACAAATCTCATTATTTAGCTCTTACAATTTTATTTAAAAATGTGAAATTTTCTTTAATTTTAAAATCACTTTCAATAGATTTTGCTAATTTTTCTAAAGAAGATTTAAAATCATCAAATAAATAATTAGCATAAGAACCTGGATTTGGATTAATCTCATTTAGATAAATCTCATTATCTTTAATAAAAAAATCGCATCTAATTAAAGCACCTTTAAACAACGGCAAATAAAGTCTAGTAAAAGCGTCTTTTAATTTATTTACTAACTCATCATTAAGTTTTACTTCTTCTATTTTTTCTTGTTTAAAGCTTAGATATTTTTGGTCAAAATCTAAATGACCATTTTTCTTAGGCTCTTCAATCTTTGAAAATACAATTTTTTCGCCATCAAAAAATCCTGCTAGATTTACTTCTTGAATATTTTCAATAAAAGGCTCTGCTAAAATCTTGTCATCAAATTCATACGAACTATCATACGCATAAGCAAAATCTTCTTTATTTTTTACTATATTTATACCTATACTACTTCCAAGCCTAGCTGGTTTTAAAATAACAGGTAGTTCAACCTCATCATTTTTGCTTTCTAATAATTTATAAGCAATTGTTTTAACCCCTACTTCATTTGCATAAAGTTTAGTTAAATGTTTATCAAAACTAAGCACACAAGCAGCAGTTCTAGGGCCTATGTATTTTATATTATAAAAATCAAACATAGAGGCTAATTTCCCATCTTCGCCATCTTTTCCATGAACTATATTAATAGCTATATCAAATTCTACTTTTTCTTCGCCTAAAAGCTTTTTAAGATAAAAGCCACCTTGTTTTAATACTAAAGGCTTAAGGTTTTTAAAACCGCCTTTTGCAAAATAATTTGCATTCATATTATTTTTATCTATTAGATAAAACTCATTATCAAAACTAACATAAATAAAAATTACATCATCTAATAATTTTGCCACAGTTACAGCACTTACTATGCTTATTTCATGCTCGTAAGAATTCCCACCAAAAACCATTGCGTATTTCATTTATTTTCCTTAACTTAATTTTTTAAGAGCTAGTTTTATTACTTCGCTAACACTATTTGCATTAATATCTTTTAAAGCTTTAATCACAGCTTCTTGTTTAAAGCCTAAAGCAAGTAAAGCTTCACTAGCTTCGTAATAATAATTATTCTCCGCACTTATTCCTAATTTGATTATTTTATCTTTTAATTCTAATATTAATCTACTTGCACTCTTAGCACCAATTCCTGGAGCTTTGCATAAAGCTTTTGCGTTTTCATTAATAATAGCACTTTGCAAACTCGCTACATCCATTGATGATAAAAGTGCCATAGCACTTGTAGCACCTATGCCATTTACTTTTATTAAGGCTTCAAATAATATTTGCTCACTTTCATCTAAAAAGCCATATAATTTATTTGAATCTTCTTTAATAATTTGAGTAATTAATAAAGCTACTTTATCTCCTTTATTAATCCTAGCAGCACTTAATAAGCTAAGATTTATTCCATACCCTACTCCATAAGTTTTTAAAATTATAAACGCAGGAGTTTTTTTAATAACTTCACCTTCTAAATAAACTATCAATAATCTTCCTTTTCTTCCATAAATTCATCTTCGTAATTTTTAACTTCTGTTCTTTTTAGCTTTACTATTTTTGCACTTTCTTCATCACCTATCATAACTCTTTCTAATTTTAAACAATATAAATCTTCATATTCTTTAGTATTATAAGTTAGTTCAATATCAGGATAAAGTAATTTGAATTTAATTTCATTTAAATTCGCCCATCTTTTAGTATTTATAACCTTTGCTTCATAGACTTTATTTTGCAATCTTTTTAAATCATCTTCTAAATCTTTATGCTTATCTTTAAAATCTTTTAATTTAGTAATTAAATCATTATATTCAAGCACAACATTTTGGTAATCTCTAATTTTTTGCAAAAATGCAGTAGGTGGAATAATATTACTTTGTTTCATCTCTGCTAATCTTTGTTTAATTTGCATAATACTATCTTTATTAGCGTCTATGATTGATTTTTTACTATCTATAATTTTTGGTAAAGATAATAGATTTTTATTTACTTCGGCTAATTGACCTAAAGTTTTTTCAAGACTTTTAACAATTATTGGAGATTTACTAGCACTTACTAAGAATTTGTTATTTTCTCCTAAACATTCTTTAACAACTGCAATATCACTAACTTCTATAGTTGTATTAGTTGTAAGCGTGTCTATCATTACTTTATTTGCTATGATTTTACCGCCTAATGCGTGTTTTACTCTTACATTTTTTCCTATAATAACGCCATTTTCAAGCCTATTTACTTCTATATCTTCGCCTTCGCAATAACCCCTATGCACTTCTATATTGATTTTTTTTGCATAAATCTTACTTTTTGAATGAGTTTGTCCGCCTATATTTGCAATTTTTGCTTTTACTACTGAATTTTGAGCGATATTTCCTTTTACATTAAGTGTGCTTACTTCTATACTAAGATTTGCCCCTACTGCGTCTTTTAAATAATCTTGTTCATCAACATTTAAAGTAATATCTTTATTAATACCTGCATCAATTGAACCTGTTGTTTTAAATTCCACAGCTTGAACGCTAACACTATCTTTTATATCATACAATTTATCTCTATAAACAAAAGTTACATAGCCATTTATATTTGCATAATACTTTATACTCAAATCATCTTCAAGCATTCTAATATTTTCACTAACTTTAAAATCAGGCTCACTTATAATATTAGAATTAGTAGCGTTAATGATATTTCCTTTTAAATCCTTACCATTAACAGCCTTTATTGGTTTAATAAATTCAATTATTAATTCATCTTTACTAATAGCATTTATAAAACCACGCTGAGAATAATCAATTTTAGCATTTTCATCTACTTTTTTATCTTTATAATAAAGCTTGGTTTCTGAATTAATAGCATTAATTGGCTCAATCCCCTTAGCTAAAACTATACTAGCTTCCATAATTTGCTTACTTTCAAATGCCTTTAGCATTTTTACAAGCTGCTCTTGAAAAGTAAATTCTCTAATGCCTAGTAATAAACCTGCTTTTATAAATTTTTTATTAATTAAATCTCTAATATTTTCTATATATTCAGCAAATTCTATTTTATCATCATAATTTATAGCACTAAAATTTGCTACTACCTTAGTAAGATTTTTATTTGTTCCTATCTTAAAATCAATTAATGGAACAATATTATCTATTATTTCTATTTCATATATTTGTTTAATTTCCATATCGTCATTAAAGAATTTATCATCGTTAAATACTTCTAATTCGTGTTCTAAAAGGGTTTGAGACATTCCATCTTTAGTAATTATTGTCTCATAATGAAGAACCTTAAAATCTAAATTATTTATATCTTTTCTATATCTATTTGCATAATTTGTTAATTCATCATAAGGTTTATCTGTTTTGATTATGTATTTTTCCAAATTGTAAAGCCTTTATTTTTTTTCGTTAATATACCTAAAAATAAATTAAAAAAGTAAAATGAATGAAACAAGAACTAATAAAAAAATATTTTTTCAATATTTTTGGTATTTTAATATCAAGAATAAGTGGCTTTTGTAGAGATTTTTTACTAGCTAGATTTTTAGGGGCTAGTATTTATTCTGATATATTTTTTATAATGATAAAGCTTCCGAGTGTTTTTAGAACTTTATTTACCGAAGGCACATTTAATCAAAGCTTTTTACCAAATCTAGCCAAAACTAATCGTAAAGGCGAATTTTGTGTAAAGATACTTATAATTTTTATAGCTATACTTAGTTTAATAGCCTTAATTGTTTTTATGTTTTCTAATATCTTTACTAATCTAATAGCCTATGGTTTTGATGATGAGATTAAAAAAATATCAGCACCTTTAATCGGGCTTAATATTTGGTATTTAGTGATTATTTTTTGTGCTTCGTTTTTTGCGTCTTTACTTAATTATAAAGGTAGATTTTTTATAACTAGCATAAGTGCTTCTATTTTTAATTTTGCCTGTGTAGCAGCTCTTTTAATATTTAAAGATTTAGAAAAATTACAATTGCTTAAAATGATTACTTATTTTATTTTAATAAGTGCTTTTATTCAAGTAATTATTTTAATGATTGCTTTAAAAGATAATAAAATCTTTCATTCTATGATAATTTATGTAAAGAATTTAAATCATAAAAATAAAAAAACTTCTCTTAAAGGCTTTTTTAAAAATTTTAGCTCATCTTTAATTGGCTCATCAAGTTCGCAATTAAACTCATTGGTTGAAATTGCTCTAGCTAGTTCATTAGCTCACGCAAGTATTTCATATCTTAATTATTCAACTAGACTTTATCAACTCCCATTAGCCTTAATTGCTATAGCTTTTACTCAAGTATTTTTCCCAAGCTTAATTGTTTATATTAAACAAGGAAAAATTCAAAATGCTATTTTAAGTATTCAAAAAATATTTGAATTAATGCTACTTTTATTAATACTTGCTGCATTAACAGGCTATATTTTAAGCGAAGAGATAATTAAACTCTTATTTGAGCGTGGAGCATTTACAAATGAAAACACACTTGAATGCGCTAAAGTCTTAAGACTTTATATATTATGTATAGTTCCACTTGGAATTTCAAAATTATTTTTAGCTTGGATAAATGCAAATTATTTACACTCAATTGCTGCTAAGATTTCAATAATATCTTGTTTTATAAGTATAATTGCAAGTTTATGTTTGATAAAAGATTTTGGTATTTTAGCCTTTTGTATAAGTGCTAATATTTCTGCTTGGTTTATACTACTTGCTTATCTTTTTGTATTTTCTTATGCTAGATTTTTTAGTATTTTAAGACCTAGCGTTTGCTTAGGAATTATCTTTATTAGTGTAATATTTGCTTATGTTTTAATATATTTAAAAGGATTTTTAAATGCAATTTTTTAACTCACAAACTAGAAAAAAAGAAGAATTTACATATAAAAATGAATGTATAAATATATATGTTTGCGGTCCAACCGTTTATGATGACGCACATTTAGGCCATGCAAGGTCAAGCATAAGTTTTGATTTATTAAAAAGAGTAATTAAAGCAAATGGTTTTGAAGTAAAATTAGCGAAAAACTACACAGATATTGATGATAAATTAATCAAAAAAATGAATGAAAGTGGCAAAAGTCTAGCTGAAATTAGCGAAACTTATATTAAAAGTTATGAAGCTGATATGAAAGCTTTAAATGTTTTAGAGCCTGATATTAGCCCAAGAGCAACTGAATATATTAATCAAATGATTAGTTTTATTGAAAAATTGCTTGAATTAAAATATGCTTATAGATTAGATGATGGAATATATTTAAATACAAGTTTAGATAAACTTTATTTAAGTATTTCAAACAAACCTCAAGATGATACTATCTCAAGACTTGAAAATGAAGTAGATAAAAAGAATGCAAGTGATTTTGTATTATGGAAATTTGATGAGAATTATTATAAAGCAAGTTTTGGCACAGGTCGTCCTGGTTGGCATACTGAATGTGTTTGTATGATTTTAGATATTTTTCCTAAATTACACATTCATTGTGGTGGGGCTGATTTGTTGTTTCCACACCACGAAAACGAAGCTTGTCAATGTCGTTTAGCAACTAAAAACGAACTAGCTACTTTTTGGCTACATAATGGCTTTGTAAATATTAATAACGAAAAAATGAGTAAAAGTCTAAATAATAGCTTTTTTGTAAAAGACGCTTTAAAAGAATTTAGCGGAGAAACACTTAGATTTTATTTACTAAGCACTCATTATAGACAAGATTTTAATTACACAATTACTGATTTAAAAGCTTCTAAAAAACGCCTTGATAAAATATTTAGAGTGAAAAAAAAGCTTAATTTAAATGAACTAGATTTAAAAACAATAGCACCTAATAGTGAGCTAAAATCAAAACTAATTGAAGCTTTAAGCGATGATTTAAATACTTCAAAAGCACTTGCAATTGTAGATGAATGGGTAAATTATGCAAATACTATAAAAGCTAATGATGAGCTTAAAAATGAGTTTTTAGCTATTGTTGAATTATTAGGAGTTGGAGTGATTAATCCTAATGAATATTTGCAAAATTGTGATGAGAAATTCCGTATTCAAATTCTAAAATTAATTGATGAAAGAAATGAAGCTAAAAAAAATAAAGATTACGCAAAAGCCGATAGTATTAGAAATGAATTAAGTAATTTAGGCGTAAGCATTCAAGATAGCGCTAATGGTGTTGATTGGGAGATTTTATGAATTTAAAAGAAATAGAAAATCAAAATGTATCCCAATTAAAATTATCTTATGTATTAAAAAGGTTTAAGCACTATTTTAAAGATTATAAAATAAGATTTTTTCTAGCAATAATAGGTATGATTTTAGCTTCAGCTGGAACTGCTGGTAGTGCTAAGATTATTGAACCGATTTTAAATAAAATCTTTGTAGAAAAAGATGTAACATTATTATATATCTTACCTTTAGGTGTGTTTGCTTTATATTTTATAAAGAATTTAGGTCTTTATATGCAAACAATTAATATGGGTTTTATAGGTATAGAAATTACAAAAAGACTAAGGCAAAAAATCCTAAAAAAAATCATAGTAATGGATATGAAATTCTTTCAAAAACACCCTAGTGGAGAGCTAATATCACGCTCTTTAAATGATATTGGAAGTCTTCAAAATGTGCTTACTAATTTCATTCCTGATATTACAAGAGAAATAATTACAACCTTAGGCTTACTTTATGTAGTGATTTCTCAAAGCCCAAAATTAGCTTTTTTTGCATTTATTATCTTACCTGCTGCTATGCTTCCTATTAGATATTTCATAAAAAAACTAAAAAGCATAGGAATAGCAACACAACAAAATTATGCCGAGCTTACTTCAAGACTAAATGAGATTTTAGGCAATATTGAGCTAGTTAAATCATCAAATGCTGAAAAATTAGAACTAGAAAAATACAAAAATAGCAATGAAAATGTAGCGAAATTAATCTATCGTGGAACTAAAATAAATGCCTTTACAAGCCCTATTATGGAAACTTTTGGTGCTTTAGGCGTATCGGCAACTATAATAATAGGTGGAATGGAAGTTATAAATGGCTCTATGCAAATAGGCAATTTTTTCTCATTTTTAACGGCTTTATTTTTAATATATACTCCTGTTAAAAGAATTACAAGTCTTTATGCAAGTCTTCAAACAAACTTAGCGGCTAGCACAAGGACTTTTTATTTACTTGACCTTGAGCCAGAGATTAAAGGTGGAGATGAGAATTTAAATCAAGAAATTAAAAGCCTAAAATTACAAAATGCTAGTTTAAAATACGATAATAAATTAGCTTTAGATAATGTTAGTATAGAGTTTAAAAAAGGCGAAATTACCGCAATTATAGGAAGAAGTGGTAGTGGAAAAAGCTCTTTAGTAAATACTATTTTAAGATTTTATGAGCTAAATTCTGGAGAAATTAAAATAAACAATAACAATTATAAAAATTATTCACTAGATAGCTTAAGAGAAAAAATAGCAATAGTTACACAAAATATTTATTTATTTAGCGATACTATTGCAAATAATATTGCTTATGCAAATGAATTTGATGAAGAAAGAGTTATTAATGCTTTAAAACTTGCAAATGCTTATGATTTTATAAGTGCTATGCCTGATGGAATTTATACTAAACTAAGTGAAAAAGGTAATAATTTTAGCGGCGGCCAAAGACAACGCCTAGCACTTGCAAGAGCGTTTTATAAAAATCCTGAAATAATAATTTTTGATGAAGCAACAAGTGCTTTAGATAATGAAAGTCAGAATTTAATATCAAAAAGCTTAGTAAATATTAAGCAAGATAAGATAATTATTCTAATAGCACATAGATTAAATTCTATTGCAATTGCTGATAATATTTTGATTTTAGATAATTCTAAAATGGTGGGATTTGGAAACGATAAAAGCTTAGAAAATAATGAATTTTATAAAAAATTAAAAGAAAAATTTGAAGAATGTTAAAAGAGATAAAATGAATATAGAAAGTAAAGTATTAAAAAATGGCTTAAAAATTTATGCCGTAAATCTAAATGATAATTCAGGTGTAGCTAGTGTAAATATCTTTTATAAAGTAGGCTCAAGTTATGAAGAATTAGGCAAAAGCGGTATAGCACATTTGCTAGAACACCTATCTTTTAAAAGCACAAAAACTCATAAGGCTGGAGAATTTGATGAGATAATAAAAGCATTAGGTGGAGTTAATAATGCTTGCACTAGTTTTGATTACACTCAATATTATGTAAATATCGCAAATATTCATATTAAAAGGGTTTTAGAATTATATTCTAGTATGATGAGTGAGTTATTGTTTAATAAAGATGAGTTTTATAAAGAAAGAGATGTAGTCCTTGAAGAAGAGAGATTAAGAGTAGGAAATGATGCTTTTGGGTATTTATATAATGCTATTTATAATTACGCTTTTATAAAGACTAGTTATCATTGGACGCCGATTGGATTTGCTGATGATATAGCAAATCTTACACCTAAAATTGTAAAAGAATTTTATACTAAATTCTATGCACCAAATAATGCTTGTATAGTAATTAGCGGAGATTTAGCTAATATTGATATTTTTAGTATGTGCGAAGAGATTTTTAGTAAAAAATCAGCAAAAAAAATCACACAAAATAAAGTATATGAACCAGATAGAACAGGTCTAAAAGAAATAGAACTTAGTTTTCCTAATCTAAATTCTAATATTTTTGCTTGTGCTTATAAAATACCTGCATTTAATCACGAAGATTTTGAGTATTTAAAGGCTATTTCAATATTTTTAAATCTTGATAAAAACTCAATTATAAAAAATAAAATGATAAATGAATATAATCTATGTGCTGATTTGGACTTTTACGCGCAAAGCTCTAAGAATGAAAATTTATTTATAATTTTTGGAGTTTGTAATGATTTAGTAAATACAAAATCAGTAATAAAGCAACTAAAAAAATTAATTAATCAAACAAAATTTAATAAATTTGATACAAGAACAATTTATAATCAATTAGAATTAAGCATAAATCAAGTAAAATCCAACCCAAGTGCTTTAGCGAGTGGAATTGGTAAATTTGAATGTTTTGGAGATGTAAATGTATTTTTAAATTCTCTAACTTCAAAAGAATTAGATTATAAAATTTTAAACCAAGTTTTTAAAAAATATCTAAAAGATGACAATTTAACTCAAATAATTTTAAAGGAGAAAGTATGAAAAAAGAAATAATAGGTGCAATGACAGCTTTAATAACACCATTTAAAAATGATAAAATTGATGAACTTAGTTATGAAAAGCTAGTTAAAAGACAAATAGCAAATGGAATTGATGCCGTAGTTCCTGTTGGAACCACAGGAGAAAGCCCAACTTTAACTCACGAAGAGCATAAAAGATGTATAGAAATCGCAGTAAGTGTTTGTAAAGGAACAAATACTAAGGTTTTAGCAGGTGCAGGTTCAAACGCAACTCACGAAGCAATATCTTTAGCAAAATTTGCTCAAGAGTGTGGAGCTGATGGGATTTTAAGCATTACTCCATATTATAATAAACCTATGCAAAGTGGATTATATAAACACTATGAAGCTATTGCTAAATCAATTGATATTCCTATTATGCTTTATAATGTTCCAGGAAGAACAGGTTGTGAAATAGCTAGTCAAACTATAATTGAACTTTTTAGAAATTGTCCTAATATTTACGGAGTAAAAGAAGCAAGTGGAAATATAGATAAATGCGTAGATTTATTAGCAAACGAGCCAAAACTAAGACTTGTAAGTGGAGAAGATAGTATAAATTATCCTATTTTAAGCAATGGTGGTAGTGGTGTAATTAGCGTTACTTCAAATCTTTTACCAAATGAAATTGCTAATTTAACTCACGAAGCTTTAAAAGAAAACTATAAAAATGCAAAATCTATTAACGATAAACTTTATAATATAAATAAGATTTTATTTTGTGAGAGCAACCCAATTCCAATAAAAGCAGCAATGTTTATAGCAGGATTACTTCCTAGTCTTGAATATCGTTTGCCACTTTGCGCTCCTAGTAAAGAAAATCTAAAAAGAATAGAAGAAGTTATGAAAAATTATGATATAAAAGGATTTTAATGCAAGAGATTAATTTTAAAGATAAAGTATTAGTAATAAGCGGTGGAACTCGTGGTATAGGTAAGGCTATTGTGTATGAATTTGCAAAAGCAGGTTGTAATGTTGCATTTACTTATAATTCAAACGAACAAATCGCACAAGAAATCGTTGCTGATATTGAAAAAACTTACAAAGTTAAAGCTAAATGCTATCCATTTGATATACTTGAGCCTGAAACTTATAAAGATTTATTTTTAAAAATTGATGAAGATTTTGATAGAGTTGATTTCTTTATCTCAAATGCAATTATTACAGGTCGTGCAGTTGTAGGTGGATATACTAAGTTTATGAAACTTAAACCTCGCGGAATTAATAATATCTTTACAGCTACCGTTAATGCTTTTGTTTGTGGTGCTCAAGAAGCAGCTAAGAGAATGGAAAAAGTTGGCGGTGGAAGTATTATTTCAATTTCTAGCACAGGGAATTTAGTTCATATTGAAAACTATGCAGGTCATGGGACAGCAAAAGCTGCTGTTGAAGCAATGGCTAGATATGCAGCAACTGAATTAGGCGAGAAAAATATCCGTGTAAATGTTGTAAGTGGTGGTCCAATTGATACTGATGCTCTAAAAGCATTTACTAATTATGAAGAAGTAAAACAAGCTACAATGAATTTAAGCCCATTAAATCGTATGGGACAACCTGAAGATTTAGCAGGTGCTTGTTTATTCTTATGCACCGATAAAGCTAGTTGGGTTACAGGACATACATTCATTGTAGATGGTGGAACAACATTCAAGTGATGAATTTACCTAATCTTTTGGCTAGTGCTAGGATAGTCCTAGCACCAATTTTATTTATATTATTAACGCACTCAAATGTGTTGGTTAATACTCACAATATACATATTTCTTGGATAAATTATTTAGCAGCTCTTATTTTTACCATTGCTTCTATAACTGATTTTTTTGATGGATATATTGCAAGGTCTTGGAATCAAAAAACAATTTTAGGAGAGATTTTAGACCCTTTGGCTGATAAAATGCTTACTTTAGCAGCGTTTTTAGGACTTATGATGATGGGAAGGGTTAATGAAATTCTAGTTTATTTTATATTAGTTCGTGAGTTTTTTATAACTGGTTTAAGAGTTATGATAGTAGCTGATGGGCTTAAAATCGCTGCAAATATGAGTGGTAAAATCAAAACAACATTTCAAATGTTAGCAATTGGATTTTTACTAATGGATTGGTGGGGAAAAGATATTTTATTTTATCTATGCTTTTTCTTTACTATTTATTCTGGGGCTATTTATGTAATAGAATATGCTAAGGCAAAAAAATGAAGAATATAATTCTAACTTTTATTGTTTTAGCTTTTTGCTTTTGGCATTATGGGGCTAGTTTTTTAGGCACTATTTTAATACTTTCTTTTTTGATATTTTTTCATGAATTAGGGCATTTTTTAGCTGCAAAATACTTTAAAATTAGAGTTTTAACATTTAGCATAGGATTTGGAAAGCCAATTTATGTGAAGCATTATAAAGGCACTGATTATCAAATATCAAGCGTGTTTTTAGGTGGATATGTCAAGATGAAAGGTCAAGATGATAGCGACCCTACTCTTAAAAATTATGATTATGATAGCTATTCGGTATTACACCCATTTAAAAAGATTTTAATTCTTTTTGCAGGTCCATTTTTTAACCTACTTTTAGCATTTTTAATCTATATAAGTTTAGGTTTTATAGGGGTTGAAAGGCTTAGTCCGACTATTGGTGCGCTTAGCGAATATGCTGATACAAAACTAAAAGTAAATGATAAAATACTAAAAATCAATGGCACTAAAATTAATAATTTTTACGATATAAAACCACTCGTAAATGATAGTAGTATTAATGTAAAAGTATTAAGAAATAATGAAATTTTAGAACTTGATATTAAAACTTACGAAGGCAAAACTCAAAATATTTTCGGAGAAATCATCACAAAACCACTATTAGGAATTGTGCCTAAAAATGAGACTTTTATAGAATATCATAGAGATTTTAGTGTGTTTGTTTGGGCTTTTAAAGAGAGTTTAGATGGGGCTTTTTTAATCCTTGAAGGTCTTAAAAAATTAATATTAGCTGAAGTTAGCCCTAAAAATATAGGTGGGATTATAAGCATAGCCGACACAACCACAATGGCTACTACACTTGGAATTTCAAAACTGCTAATAATCACGGCTTTACTATCAATTAATCTTGGGATTTTAAACCTTTTACCTATTCCTGTGCTTGATGGCGGGCATATAGTTTTTAATTTATATGAGTTAGTTTTTAAAAGAGAAGTAAATCAAAAAGTATTTATTACACTTAGTTATATTGGAATGTTTTTATTATTTTCTTTAATGATATTTGCTACATTTAATGATATAACAAGAATTATTGAAAACCAATAAATATAATATTTGTTGGTTTTTTAATTCTAATAATTAAAGCTCACTAGATATTGTGCTTAATTCAAATCTCTAATTTACTTACAATATTTTTAATTAAACTAGACTTCTTATTCTTGTAGTTTTTCTTTATATGAGTTAGTTTTTAAAAGAGAAGTAAATCAAAAAGTATTTATTACACTTAGTTATATTGGAATGTTTTTATTATTTTCTTTAATGATATTTGCTACATTTAATGATATAACAAGAATTATTGAAAACCAATAAAGTATTATATTTTATTGGTTTTTTAATTCTAATAATTAAAGCTCACTAGATAAAACTAGGCAAAACTTACATAATTTTATTATTCTTCAACACTCACTACGCATTTATTTTTACCCGTATTCTTGCCAAGATACAAATTCTTATCAGCGATTTCAAATAGTTGCTTATAATCTTTTTGATTAAAATTAGCTATATATCCACCTATTGTAATACTTATTGTTTCTTGCAAATCACTTATCTTTAATTTAAACACTTCTTCTCTAATGTCATTTAAAAATATTTCAGCATCTTTTTTATTATCAATATCTGCAATGATTAAAAATTCTTCCCCACCCCATCTACAAATATTAATATTAAAATCAGAATATTTTTTATACTTATTGATTAAAACTATAGCCAACATTTTTAGCACAATATCTCCGGTTTGGTGACCATAAGTATCATTTATATGTTTAAAATTATCAATATCACATACCGCAATTAAAATTCTTTGTTTGTTATATTTTGATAACACAACATCTTCCATATATTTTCTATTATATAAACCTGTTAAAAAATCTTTATATACAATTTGAGCTAAATCGTTAATTTTTTTACTAGGAATAACGGTTACCAATACACCATAAACCACTAAAAATACCAATAAAACCGCTAAATTGATTGGATAAAGAACAATATTTGCATTTTTATATTCGTTAATTTCAAAAAATTTATCACTATGTAGCACAATAGAATCTGCTTGAAAATAACTAAGATAAATTAAAAAAATAATTAAAATTGTTGATACAAAACAGGTGCTTTTCTTAAAAAATAAAAATTGCACAAGTATCAAACAACATAATAACAAGTCAAATCCACTAGCACTACCTAAGTAATAAATTGCGATTAGCTGATGGATTAAAACTTCAAAATATACAACAGCATAATAAATTTTTATTTTATCGCTACTAAAATTTGTAATTATTAATACATAAATTAAGGTTGAGACTATATTTACATAAAATAGCTCATATATTTTCATATAATAAAATATAAACAAAAAGGACACATGTAAAATTGTCGCCAAAAGTATGATTAAATAAATATAATCATAAAAATTAATCAGTCTAGATATTAACTGCTTGATTTGAGTTGTCATAATTTTCCTTGTTTAATGAACCTAATATTTGAATAAATTTCTTGTTTTCAACTATACTTAAATTTGCCTTGATTTCATAAATTTCTCGTATTAAATCAAGTGTAATAACATCGTTAATCTTTCCATTTTTATAAACCTTGTTGTTATGTAAAAAAATTGCTTCATCACAATATAAACTCGCTAAATTTAAATCATGTAAAACAACTATGCTTATTAAATCATTTTCAATTGTAATCTTTTTTAAAGCTTCTAATAAAATACATTGGTGTTTAATATCTAATGCACTTACAGGCTCATCAAGTAATAAAATACTTGGGTTTTTAAGCAAAACTTGAGCAAAAGCTATCATTTGTCTTTGACCGCCAGATAAATCTTTAATATTAATATTAGCAAGATGCGAAATTTTAAATTCCTTTAAAACATTAACTGCTTTATTTAAAATTTCATCGCTTATTTTTAAACCTAATTCACTATAAGCACCTAGTAAAACTACTTCTAAAGCACTAAGGTTTGTATGAGTATGAAAACTTTGTAACATATAACCTATATTGCTTTGCCATTTTTTAATATTATCTGAATTAATATTACGATAAGTCATATTATGTTTTTTATCAAGTTGAAAAATAGCATCTAACAATGTGCTTTTACCTACACCATTAGCACCTAAAATAGCATAAATTTTACCTGATTTAAATTCTAGGTTGATATTATTTAAAATAGTCTTATTTCCTTTTTTAATACTTAGATTATTAATTTTAAGCATTTTTATTCCTTAATATAATAAAAAAGAAAAAAGGAACACCAATAAAAGAAGTTACTATTCCTATTGGAAATAAACTACCAGGAATTATCAATTTTGAAACACTAGAAGCTAAACTTAAAAATAAAGCCCCTATTATCATTGAAGCTGGTAAGAAAAATCTTTGATCTTCTCCTATAATAAGCCTTGCGATATGTGGTGCAACAAGACCTATAAAACCTATAACGCCCACAAAAGAAATAGCAACAGAACTAACAAAAGAAACACATAATAAAACTTTAATTCTTAAATATACTAAATTAACCCCTAAAACTTTAGCATTTTTCTCCCCAAGCCTAAATACACTTAAAGCCCAATTATCTTTTAATAAAATTAAATAACAAAATAAAGTAACCAAAAATACTATTAAAATATTCGTATAATTAGCTTTTTGCAAACTTCCAAATAGCCAAAATAATATTTGTTGAGATACTTCAGGACTTGATAAAAATTGCACTAAAGATAAAAAAGATTGAAATAAAAACAATAAAGCAATACCAACTAAAACTAAACTTTGAGTGTTATATTTGTTATTTTTAGCAAAAATAAATAATATTGCAGAGCTTAACAAACTAGCACAAAATGCTCCTAATGGAATGCTAATAAAAGAACTTATAAAACTTATATTAAATGCAATTACTAATGAAGCTCCAAAGCCAGCTGCAGCACTAAGACCTAAAGTATATGGACTAGCTAAAGAATTATTTAAAATAGTTTGCATTAAAGCTCCGCCAAGTCCTAATGAAGCTCCAACAACAAGTGCCATTAATGCCATAGGTAATCTTAAATTATAAACAATATTAACGAAATTCTTTTGTATATCTATATCAAGTGCTTTAGATAATAAAGCTTTACATACAATAATTAAATCAAGTTGAGCTGGTCCTGTAGAAATATCTAGTATAAAAAATACTAATGCTAATAAAAAAGAGATTAGTAAAAATCCCAATCTCTTATAAATAGTGGATTTGTATAAAAGAATTTCTCTACTAAAATTTCTCATCATCAAGCTTTATCATAAAAGTTCCATCAGGAATAATCGGCAAATATTTCTTATGATAATTAATATAATCATCACTTGGATTAATATCACTAAATAACTCAGGATAAGCAGCTTTTGCTACAAATTCTAACATAAAAATATCCCCCAAAGTCCTTAGCATACTATGATAACCACCATAAATTCTATGATTTTTTACTGCGTTTAAATCTTGCCAAGTAGTTCTATTAGAAAATCCTCTTAATCTAGTATTTGCTTCATCAAAACTAATATTATTACCCATTACCATTGAAGTTTTATTTTTCTTAAGCTCACTTTCACGACCTGCTATAATAATTACTTCAGGGTCTTGAACTATGATTTCTTCAGGATTAATAGCTCCCCAAGTCTTAATAAGCCCATCAGCAATACTCTTAGCATTTGCTTTATCAATCAAACTTCCCCACATATAATGTGAATATGTAACTCCATTATCACTAGGGCCATTAATTCCGTATTCTATATAAACTTTTACTTTATTTTTAATATCTTTAGTTCTTGTTTGAATTAATTCTAAACGACTTTTATAATCATTCATAATTTCTTCAGCTCTTTTTTCTTGGTTGGTTAAAATTCCAAAAATTTTAGTGCTTATCTCGTGGTTTTGTAATTTTCCTTCGTGATAATCTACTACTATTATTGGGATATTTGCTAGTTTAATTGGATTTAAAGTATCTTTTAATGTATCATATTGCCATTTAGCTAAAACTAATACATCAGGTTCTAATTCTAATATTTTTTCAATTGACAATGTGCCTGATTCTGCTTCACCAAAATCTGCAATTTTGTCTAAATTAGGCATTACATCTAAATACATTTGCCAAGAAATTGGACTCCATTCACTCCAAACTGCTTTTGAAAAACCAACAACCTTATCAAATGATTTTTCTCCACCAACTGCTAAAAAATCTGTATAGTAAAAACCTAAAGCTATTCTGTTAACTGGGGTATTTAAAGTAATTTCGTTTCCTGTTACATCTTTGAAAGTAATTTCCTTAGCAAACAAGCTAAATGATAATAAAAATAGTAGAATAAATCTCAACACTTCTCCTTAAATTTTAAAGAAATAAAAAAAGGAATTTGCCAAAAGCAAATTCCTAATCATTAAAATGCTGGGATTATAGCACCTTTAAATTGCTCTTCAAGTATCTTCTTAATTTTTTCTGTTTTTATAACCTTTATTAAAGCTTTTACCCCTTCATTATTTTCATTGCCTTTTTTAACAGCAATAACATTTACATAAGGGCTATTTAAATCTTCTAATATTATAGAATCCTTTGTAGGATTTAACTTCGCTGCTAATGCGTAATTTGTATTAATTACAGCCAAATCACACTCATCTAAAACTCTTGGAACCTGTGCAGCTTCTAACTCTTTTATATCAAGATTTAAAGGATTTTCCGTAATATCAATAACACTTCTAAATTTTACTTCCTTATTTGTCTTAATAAGTCCAGCTGCTTCAAGTATGTCTAAAGCCCTGCTTTCATTTGTTGGGTCATTTGGGATATATACTAAAGCATTATTTTTTAATTCTTTAATATCTTTTACCTTTTTTGAATATGCTGCCATTGGAGGTAAAAACACATTAGCAACCGCTACTAAATCAGTGCCTTTACTCTCGTTAAAGTCTTCTAAAAAAGGCTTATGTTGATACATATTAGCGTCTAATTCCCCATCATTTAATGCAAGATTTGGTAGAATATAATCATTAAATTCTACAACTTTTAACTCATATCCAAGCTCTTTTAAATCATCTTTTACATTTTCTAAAATAGTAGCATTTGGATATGGAGTAATCCCTACTCTTAAAATCTCCGCACTAGCGTATAAACAAAATGCTAAACTTAAAGCTAATTTTTTCATATTTTCTCCTTAAAAACTTGGGATTATTTCGCCCTTATATTTTTCTTCTATAAATTTTTTAATTCTTGCATCATTTATAGAATCAACTAAAACCTTTGTCTTATCACTATTAATATTATCAGTCTTAACTACTAAAACATTAGTATATGGACTATCTTTACCCTCAATAATTACCGCATCTTTTGTAGGATTTAACTTCGCTGCTAATGCGTAATTTGAATTAATCACAGCTAAATCGCACTCATCTAAAACTCTTGGTAATTGTGCAGCTTCTAACTCTTTTATATCAAGATTTTTAGGGTTTTTTACGATATCTAGTGGAGTTTTTAGCTCTACATTTTTATCAAGTTCAATAAGCCCTGCAGCTTCAAGTATATCTAAAGCCCTACTTTCATTTGTTGGGTCATTTGGAATATAAATTAAAGCCTTATCTCCTAAATCTTTAATATCTTTAATCTTTTTAGAATATGCTCCCATTGGCTCAAGATGAACTGGTGCAACTGGAGTTAATTTTGTTCCTTTTTGCTTATTGAACTCATCTAAATATGGTTTATGTTGGAAAAAGTTTGCATCTATTTCGCCATCATCAACCGCTAGATTTGGCAATACATAGTCATTAAACTCAACGATTTTTAACTCGTGCCCTTTTTCTTTAACAATTTTTGCAACTTCTTCTAAAATTTCAGCATGTGGAACAGGCGTTGCACCTACACTAATAACATCAGCAAATAAATTTGCACTTAAAGCCAAACAAGCAGCTAAACTAAACAATCTTTTCATAATATCTCCTTAAATAAAATTTCCTGAATAAATAAATAAAATAACTAAAGCTAAAATTGAAATATAAAGATATTTATCCTTACCTTTTCTTAAAGCTTTTTCAACTAAATCCCCCCAAATCTGAACGATTTGAACCAATACAATCAAAACGATAACCGTTTCTACCATAATATCTGTTTTAAATCTTTGATAACCATAGCGATTAGCAACATCGCCAAGTCCTCCACCTCCTACAATTCCTGCCATTGCACTATATCCAATGACTACTATTAAAGTAAGCGTTGCTGCATTAATTAACGCAGGTAATGCTTCATACAATACGACCTTAAAAATAATTTGTATTCTACTAGTACCATAACTCTTAGCCGCTTCAATTATTCCGTAATCTACTTCATTTAAAGCACTTTGCACTAATTTTGCAATAAATGGAGCAATTCCAATTGTAAGTGGCACAATAGCCGCTGTTGTTCCTATGCTTTTTCCTATTAAAAACTTTGTAAAAGGAATTAAAGCAATAATTAATACTAAAAACGGAAAAGAACGGAATATATTTACAACAAAATCAAGCACTCTATAAAAGCCTAAATTCTCATACAAACCACCCTTTTTACTAACAAAAAGAAATATTCCTAAAACAAGTCCTAGTGCAAAACCAATAATAGTAGCACTAATACTCATATATAAAGTCTCTTTTAATGCAGGATATAAAATCTTGTCAAAATGACTTAGAAAATTATCAAAATAATTCATACTTCCTCCCATAAAACGCCACTTTTATTAATATATTCACACACTCTTTGTTTATCACTTGGATTAATATTTATAATAAGTGAACCAAGTGCAATATCATTTAGCTTTTCAATTTTTCCCCAAACTATTGAAAAATCAATATTAAGCTCTCTTGCCATTTTAGAAATTACTCCATCAAGTGCTACTTCTTTAGGGAAAATTAATCTTATATTAAGCCCACTTTCTGGCACACAATCACTCTCATCTAAGAATTCTCTCATCTTCTTACTTGGTTTTAAAAATATTTCGCTAATTTCTCCATTGCCAATGATTTCTCCACCACTTAACAAGCAAGCTTTATCAGCTACTCTTTTAACAGCGTCCATTTCATGAGTTACTAATACAACGCTAATGCCTAAATCTTTGTTTATTTGTTTTAATAAATCTAAGATTTGATTAGTAGTAGCAGGATCAAGTGCACTAGTTGCTTCATCGCTTAATAAAATCTTAGGATTTAGTGCAAGTGCTCTTGCTATTGCAATTCTTTGCTTTTGGCCACCACTAAGATTAGCAGGATATGAATTAGCCTTATCGCTTAATCCAACCAAATCAAGCAATTCTTTAACCCTTTTATCCACATTATCTTTTTTATGTAAAAGTAAAGGCATTGCAATATTTTCATAAGCACTCTTTCTACCCATTAAAGCAAAATGTTGAAAAATCATTCCAACTTCGGTTCTTAATTTTCTTAACTCTTCTTCTTTAAGGTCTTTAATTTCTTGATTAAATACTTTTAATGAACCTGCTTGATAGCTTTCAAGTGCATTTATACATCTTAAAAGTGTGCTTTTACCAGCTCCACTTTGTCCGACAATAGCATAAATCTCGCCCTTTTTAATATCAAGACTTACATCGTTTATTACGCAAGTATTTCCGTAATACTTTTTAAGATTTTTAATTTCAATCATAACTTTCCTTAAAATTTAATTTAAAGAAAAATAAAAATTTTTGAGAGTTTTGTAAGTTGCAAAAATATTTTATCTTTCTTTTTTAGCTTGCTTGCTTTAATATAATTAATTTGCGTCTAGCTAAAAAAGAAAGTCTTTAAAAGCCAGACGCTAGCGCATCTGCATCATCATTTAAAATCCTTTGTTTAAAAATATTTGTTGATTAAAGCAAAAAATATTTTTGATGTCAAGATATTTTTAAAATAATTTTATATTATTTGTTACATTTCGTAACATTTAAAGCTTAAAAGCTATAAAAGAGCAAAAATTTGCCCACCTAAAAAAGCAATCAATTTGCTTAAAATTAGCATTGCTTAAAATTTTTATATTTTCATCATAAGTAAAAGGTATTAAAACATTTTCTAAAGCAGCTCTTTTTTGAGCTATTTCATATCTTGAATATCCTTGCAATTCCTTATAATTTTCGTAAATATCAATTATATTTTTTTGTAAAATTTTATTTTCATAAAGCACTTTTTCGCATAAAATAAAAATCCCATTCTTATTTAATAACTTATATATTTTTTGTAATAAATCTTCTCTTAAAAGTGGTCTAATAAAATGCAAGGTATAAGAACAAATTATCGCATCAAAACTATCATTAAGACTTAAAATATCTTCTATATTTTTATTAATCAAATTAATTTTAACACCTAAATCACTAGCCTTAATTCTAGCCCTATTTAGCATTTGCTCTGAATTATCAAGCCCAAAAAGCTCTAAATCATCTCTTTTTGAAAGTGCTAAAAGTGTATTTGCAGTTGAGCAACCTAAATCTAAAACCTTTGCATTTTTTGGCAAAATCTGACTTAGAATTTTAAAAATTAATTCTTGATTTTGCAAATAATACGGCACACTACGAGTAACCATATCATCAAACACACGCACCACTTTTTCATCAAATTCAAATTGTTTTATTAATTCTTCGTTAAAAACTTCATCTTTCATCTTTAGCCTTTAAACTTAGAGCTTTTATGTCTAAGTTGATTTGTTCTTTTAAACTATCAAAATTATCAAATTTTTTATTCTCTCTAAAAAATTCTAAAAACTCTATTTTAATTTTGTAGAATTTAAAATAGGAATTTGAACTATTTAAAATATGCACTTCTAAAGCCGTATTTAAATCAGTTGAGCGTTTGCCTAAAAAAGTAGCTGCAAAATAACACTCATTATCTAAATAAACCTTAGTAAAATAAACCCCTTCTTTTGGTAAAAAATAATTATCATAATCTACATTAATAGTAGGGACAAAAAATTTAGCTCCTAAACCTTGACCTTTGATTTGTCTTCCTTGAATGAAATAATTTCTACCTAAAAATTTATTCACACTTTCTAAATCAGCATTCAATAAACATTCTTTAATCAAACTTGAATGAACGCTTATATTATCTATTTTAAATTCATCTACGATAATACATCGTAACCCAGAAAATTCTTGCAATTCTTTTGCGTGAGCTTGTCTATTTTTACCAAAATGAAAATCATATCCTGCTACAAAATATTTAAGTTGTGTAAAATTATACATAATATTTTGTGTAAAATTATACGCATTTTCATCTTTTATCTCATCAAGATTTACAAAAAATATTTTGCAATTTAGCAATTCTTGCTTATAAATTATCGGAACTAATTCTCTTGTTTTTTTATATATTATTAATAAAGCTCCATTATCATCAAGCCTTTTTATAAGCTCAAAATGCCCTAAATGTAAAGCATCAAAACACCCTATTGCTAAACTTGTAATATTTTCTAAATCACATTTTTTTGCTTTTATTATTTCATTTTGAAAAAGCGTAAAAATATTCATAATTTCCATCTTTTCCGCTAAGTTTTGATTTTGATTTTTTAAGTAAAATCAAACCTAATCTTATTACTTCTTTTTCAAATTCTTCGCAAGATTTAAGCACAGCTTTTTCATCTTTTACCACACCATTTTTAGAACGCTTTACATTAATTCCCACTTCAAATTGTGGTTTAAATAAAATAATTAAATACTTGCTACTTAGTCTTATTAAATCATTTATAATTAATCTAGCTGATATAAAACTTAAATCGCACACTACTATTTCAAACGGAGCTGATTTAAAATCTCTAATATCTGTATTTTCAAATGCTTTTACCTTTGGATTTGCTCTTAAGCTATTATGCAATTGTTTATCTCCAACATCTACACAAGTAACACTTAAAGCATTATTTTCAAGTAATATTTGGGTAAATCCACCCGTGCTAGAGCCAACATCTAAGCAATCAATTCCGCTAATTTTTAATTCAAATTCTTCTAAAAATCCTTTTAATTTATAAGCAGCCCTGCTAACATAAACTTCATCTAATAATTTACATTCATAATCTTGCAGTATCTTATCACTTGCCTTTTTTACTTCATTATTGATTAATACTTTTTCATTTTCTAATAATTCTTGAGCTTTATTTCGGCTTATATTTAATTTATTTGCTACGAATAAATCAGCTCTCATAAAAGTGCCTTAAACTCATCTTCATTAAGTATCTTAATGCCTAATTCTTTAGCTTTAGTAAGCTTACTTCCTGCATCATCTCCACACAATAAATAAGAAGTTTTTTTGCTAACACTTGAGCTAGTTTTTCCGCCGTTTTCTTTGATTATATTTTCATAATATTCTCTTGGATTACTAAGTGTGCCAGTTATTACAAAAGTCGTATTTGCAAATTTATCACTAGATTTTATATTTGTATTTTTTAGCCTTAAAATCTCATAAAATCTAATAATTAGCTCTTTATTAATCACGCAAAAATTAGCAATAGATTTAGCCATTTGCTCTCCAAATCCATCTAATTTTAAATAATCAATCTCATCTTTTAAATACCAATCAAATCCAAATTCACTAGCAACCTTGCTAGCAGCTACTTCTCCAATATGCTCACATCCTAAAGCATTTATAAAACTTGCTAATTCGCAATCTTTTGATTTTTCAATAGAAGTTAAAATATTAGTTATCTTTTTATCAGCAAAACCCTCAAGACCTTGAAAATCTTCGTATTTTAGCTCATAAATACACTCAAATGTGCTGATTTTTTCAAGTTTAAATAACAATTCAATAATTTTATCCCCTAAACCATCTATATTTAGGCATTTTTTACTCGCAAAATATATTAATTGATTTAGCATTTTTGCCTTGCAATTAAGATTTATACATTTAATTAAAGCTCCATCATCTAATAAAGTTTCATTACAAGATGGACAATTTATTGGCTTTGGAATTTTAATTTGTGTGCCATCTCTTCTTTCTTTATAAACACGAGTTAATTTTGGTATAACATCTCCACTTCTAATTATGCTAACGCTATCATTAATCATCAAATCAAGCCTAGTTATCTCATCGTAATTATGTAAAGTTACTGATTTAACTATAGCTCCATCAATATTAGTAGGCTCAAGTGTTCCAACAGGGGTTATTACTCCCGTTCTTCCTACTTGATAACTAACATCAATTAATTTTGTAATTTGCTCTAAAGGTTCAAATTTATAAGCAGCCATAAATTTTGGAAATTTGCTTGTAAATTCAGTGCATTTGCTTAAATCATTTATCCTTAAAACAAAACCATCTAACATCATTTTTTTATTTAATCTATCATTTTGTAAATTCTCATACTCAATTTGCAATTTATTAGCCCTAACAACCTTGCAAAAATCATCTTTTAAAAAACCTAAACTTCTAATAAATTCCATTGCTTCGCTATGTTTTGTAAAACTTAGTGAGTTTTGCCCTATTCCGTGCGGATAAAATTGTAAATTTCTCTTTGCAACTTCGCTTGGTTCTTTAAGTCTTAATGAACCACTTGCAGCATTTCTTGGATTTGAAAATAAGCTTTCATTATTTGCTAATTTTATTTCATTTAACTTCAAAAAATCATCTTTTAAAATAACAATTTCGCCCCTAATTTCAATCAATTCTTTATAAGCAATACTCTTAGGAATTGAAGTAATTTGCATAGCATTTAGAGTAATATCATCGCCTACACTACCATCTCCACGAGTAATTGCGTGAATTAATTTACCATTTTCATAAATTAAGTTTAAACTAGCTCCATCAAATTTTGGCTCAATGAAAAATTCTTCATCTTCTGCCTTTGCTCTTTTTATCCAAGCGCGTAATTCATCTTCATTAAAAACATCTTCCATAGAATACATTCTGCTAAGGTGAGCTAATTTATTAAAGCCATCATTTACATCTTTTAGATTGATTGGCAATACTTTTTGTGTTGGAGAATCAGGGCTTATATCATTTGGATTTAAACTCTCATAATCTTTTATTTTTTTCATAAGTGCGTCGTATTCAGCATCACTTGCAAGTGGATTTTCTCCTAAATAATAAGCCTTTGCCCATTTATTTGCTAATTTAATATTTTCTAAATACTCTTTCATATACTTTCCATTTTTTTAAGATAATTTATCATTGCATTTTGCCCTATTACATCATGAACTCTAATATAATCAGCATTTGAATTAGCGTGAGTGATTAAACTTAAAGCTTCTTTATGCTCACCTAAAAATCTTTTATTTGAAGCTGCCAATAAAATAGGTTTATTTAAGGTCTTAAAATGATTTAGATATTTTACTAAAACTAAATTCTCATACTCACTTTTGCCAAAACCTATTCCAACATCAATTATTACTTTACTTTCTATTTCGCTTAATTTATTTAAAAAGAACTCATAAACGCTATCTAAAATAAAGAATTTAGAATTAGAATTTGAGTTGTTTAAGCCAGTATTATTTATATAATTATCAAAATAATTATTTTGTGAGTGCATTAAAATATAAGTAGCGTCGTATTTTAAAGCTAGTTTTGATAGCTTAGTATTAGCACTAATATCATTTATATATTTAAAGCCAATATCAAGAGCATTTGTTAAACAAATCTCATCAAAACTATCCAAGCTAAAATCTATCTTATCGCATAATTTATGTTCTTTTATTAAATTAAAAATAGGCTTTAATCTATCAAGCTCTAATTTCGCTCCTAAATAAGTAGAATTAGGTCTTGAGCTCATAGCACCGATATCAATAATACTTGCACCATTTTCAATAAACTCATAAGCCTTAGCTAAAAATTCCTTCTCGCTAATCCTAGAACTTTCATAAAAACTATCATCATTAATATTCATAATACCCATAATTTTTGGATATTTTTTGCTTATTTTTAATTCGTTTAAAAATTTACTAAGTCTTATACAAGAAAACTGCTGCAATTTAAGCTTATTAGCTAAATCCTTTGCATTAATGCTATCAACTAGCAAAATGCTATCGTATTTATACTCTCCGCCTAAAATTGTATTTTTGTGATTTAAAACAATTGCACCTACGCTAATTGCGTCTTGTTTTAAAATATTTGCAGCGGTTGTGCTTATATTTTTTATATAAATTATTTGATGATTACTTCTTTTTAAAAATCTATCTAGTGCAAACTCACTTGAATTAATATCTTTAGCCGAGTTTTCATCTAGTAAATAAAAACTAGCTTCTCTCACGCATTATTCCTAATAATAACCTTGAAATTATAATTTTAGAATTTGAATTAAGCTTTGATAATTCATAGCATTTATAAAATTCTTCTAATAAATCACTACTAATATTTATGCCTTGTTTGTAGCATTCTTTAGCTAATGCACTTATAAATTCACTCAAACTCGCTTTATCAACATCGTAATTTACAATATCTAAATACGACATATTTTTAAGATTTAATTTAATCTCATAATTATTTTTATAATTTTCTAATTTTCTTGAAATTAATCTTGATTTAATAGTTGCTAATAAAAGATTTTTTGAACTAACTAAAATCTTAAAATACACATTAGCAGGTGGCTCTTCTAGTAGTTTTAGCATATAATTTTGAGCTTGTATGCTATATTCTTTATATGATAATACGAAATATTTGTCATATTCTTCAATCAAATAAGCATTTTGCATAATCGCTTTTGCATCATCTAATAAAAACTCATCACCACTAAAAACCTTGCAGATTTTGGTTTTTTGCCTTAAATCATTTATAAAATCATCAGGGCTTTGAGTGATTATTATCTCACTTCTCAAATCTTAACCTTTGCAAAAATAATAGCGTCTAAACAAGCGTTAATTAATTGAGCAATAGTTATTAGTTTAATATCTAAATGTTCATCACTTGACTTAAGACAAAAAGAATTATCATATTCTTCATCTAATATAAACATTAAGCTATCTTTTTTATTTTTAGCAAGTTTTGCCATTTTTGAACTATCCTTACCAAAATAAATATAAATATAACCATTAGGATATGCTAGACTTAAAACATCATCAAGTAAATCTTCATTCTTATCATAATTATCAAGTTTAAAACCTTTTAAGCTAAAAAATGGCAACAATGGTCTAGCACTTTTTGCATTTACAAGACTTAAAAAATACTCCTCAAACCAAGCTCTTTCATCATCGCAAATTACTATAAAATTTTTCCCATCTAGTAAATAGCTAAGCCTAGAAGATAGCAAAGGGCTTATCTTAAACCTTTCGCTATCTAGCCAACTATAAAGCATACCTTTTTTTTGGATAAAGTCTTTTACAAAACTTAAAAAATCCTGCATTAATCTTCCAGCTTATAAACTTTATGTAGTGTTCTAACTGCTAATTCAGCATATTTTGAGCTAACAATCATAGAAATTTTAATCTCACTTGTTGAAATCATTTGTATATTAATGCCTTCATTTGCCAATGCTTCAAATGCAGCACTAGCAACACCTGAATGAGTTTTCATACCAACTCCAACTACTGAAACCTTAACTATATCGCTATCGCTTTCTATTACTACATCACTACCTAAAAGCTCTCTCATAGCTTCACTTGCATTTTTTAATTCATTTTGTGGCACGGTAAAACCCAAATTAGTAGTTCCATCATGACCTACATTTTGAATAATCATATCAACATTAATGTCTTTTTTTGCTAAAGTTGTAAAAATACTAGCAGCAATTCCTGGCTTATCTTCAATTCTTCTTAAAACTATTCTTGCTTGATTTTTATCTAATGCTATTCCACTAACTAATGCTTGTTCCATTTTTTCCTCGCTTGTTATAATTGTTCCACTATTTTCATTAAAGCTACTTCTAGTAACTAATTTTACATTTAATTTTTTTGCTAATTCAACGCTTCTATTTTGTAAAACTTTAGCACCTAAACTAGCAAGTTCTAACATTTCTTCATAAGAAATTTTATCAAGTTTTTTAGCCTTTGGCTCAATTCTTGGATCAGTAGTATAAACCCCATCAACATCTGTGTAAATCTCACACAAATCAGCATTTAAAGCCCCTGCAAAAGCAACAGCACTCAAATCACTTCCCCCACGACCAAGTGTAGTAGTATTTCCATTTGCTGCATACCCTTGAAAACCAGCTATTACAACTATTTTTCCACTTGAAAGTTCTTTTTTAATTCTAGTTGCATCAATATCAATGATTTTTGCGTTTGTATAATCATCTGTAGTTAAAAGCCCAGCTTCTTTACCACTTAAAGAAATCGCATCATATCCTTTTGACATAAGTGCAATAGCAAGTAAAGCAGCAGTTTCTCTCTCACCACAAGAAAGCAACATATCTAATTCTTTTTTATTTGGACTTTCTGAATAAAAATTAGCATTATCAATTAATTGATTTGTTCTACCACTCATTGCAGAAACTACCACAACTATATCTTTATAAGTCTTTTTAGACTTAATAACCCTATTTGCAACATTTTCTATGCGTTCAAGGTTGCCAACGCTTGTGCCTCCGTATTTTTGAACAACTAACATCCTATAAATCCTTCTTTTTGAAAATACTTTAAAACTTTGGTATAAAGTGGTCTTTTAAAATGATTAATATAAGGGTTTATATCCTTATAATCCACAAAAAGATGCTCTTTAAACTCAGGTTCATTGGTATTTAAATTAATCAAGTTATTATCTCTTACTTTAACTAAAAAATACCTTTGAGTTTGCCCATCAAAATTATATTTTTTCTTAACAGCTTCGTTAGGAAATTCATAGCTTAACCATTCAGGATATTCAGCAATGATTTCAAATTCTTTTGTGCCTAATTCTTCTTCAAGCTCTCTTATTAATGCTTCTTTTGGGCTTTCTCCATCATCAATCCCACCTTGCGGGAATTGCCAAACATCAATATCAAGTCTTAAAGCCACTAAAATTTTACAATTTAATGGGTATTCTTGAGACAAAACAATAGCTGCTACATTTTTTCTAAATCTTTTTTTCATCAAATAACCTAAAATTAATTTCACACGATACTATCAAGAAAAATTTAATTAAAAGCAACATTTTTACTAAAGAAATAATTATTTTTTGCCGATATGAAGCTTATGATTTTCAAGGAGAAAAAATGCAAATAAGTGCTAGAAATATAACTTTATCTTATCAAGCAGCAGCTTCTTTTAGTAGTAAAGATGAAGCACAAAAAAACATTAAAGATAGCTTAAAAAACTACGGCGTAAATCTTAGCAACGAAGAATTAGACAAACTCACAGCAAAAGGCGAAAATGATAGTTTTTTTGCAATGAGTTTTGAGATTAGTATCACAGAAATTAGCATTCAAGGTAATTTAAACGAAATTGCAAATAATAGGGGTAATATTAAAGAATTTTTAAATAATTTTAAAGATTTAGTTAATGATAATTTAGATAGCAATAGTGCTAAAAATTTATTATTAGATAATGCAGAATTTGGTTCAAAAAATACTGCAAAAAGAATGGCAGAGCAAATCCTAAAAAATGCAAATAATGATGCTAATAAACTAAGATTAGGTAAAGATGGATTATTAAGTGGCTTTAATGAAGCATTAAAAAGATTTAATTTCGGTGATGATTATATGAGTTTAGCTAATAAAACTCTTGATAATGCTATCAAAATGATAGATGAGCAAATCGCTAAACTAGGCGAAAATTTATTAAATTTCAAAGCATAAAATGAGAATTTATATTCATATTCCATTTTGTGCTAGCAAATGCTCTTATTGTTCTTTTGCTAGTTTTACAAATCAGCAAAAAATAAACGAATATTTTAAAGCCTTAGAATTAGATTTAGCAAGGTTTTTACCATTTTCTAAAGATATAAAAAGCATATATTTTGGGGGTGGAACTCCAAGCTTTATAGACGCAAAATACTATGAAAATATTTTTAAATTATTAAAGCCTTATATTAATAATGATACAGAAATCAGTGCTGAAGCAAATCCAAATTCTTTAAGCTTAAATTGGCTTAATACTATGCGTAATTATGGATTAAATCGCATAAGCGTTGGGGTGCAAAGCTTTAATGATGAGAAATTAAAATTTTTAAACAGAGCTCATTCTAGCAAACAAGCTATAGAAAAAATCAAACTATTAAAAAATGAAAAAATATCTTTTAGTATAGATATAATTTATGGCACTTATTTAGATGATTTAAATATGCTAAATGATGAATTAAAAGTCATAAAAAGCCTAGAATTAAATCATCTTAGTGCTTATACTTTAATTTTAGAAGATAATACCCCTTTTCAAAATAAAACCGAATATATTCAAAAAGATGATGAGTTAAATTGCTATTTTTATGAAAATTTGCAAAAAATCGGGTTAAAAGCTTATGAAATAAGTAATTTTGCAAGTTCTAGCGAATATGAATGCTCTCATAATAAAGCTTATTGGAGTAAAGAAAATTACTTAGGCATTGGACTTTCAAGCGTTGGCACTAGCGATAATATTCGCTATACAGCAAGTTCAAACCTAAATGAATATATAGCAAATCCATATTTTAGAATTAAAGAAAGTTTAAGCCCAAATGACATTAGACTAGAAAGCATTTTTCTAGGACTTAGATCAAATGTAGGAGTAGATATTAATCTTATTAAAAATAAAAAGAAATTAGATGATTTAAAAGATTTGGTTTTTATAAAAGATAATAAAGTATTTAATAAAAACTATTTAATATCAGATGAAATAGCTTTGTATTTAGAATAAAGCTAAGTTAATTAGAACTTATAAAGTTCTAATTAAAACTTATAGCTAAATCCTAAGTTTAATCTATATCCTGTATCAAACTCATTAGAAATATTCTTTGTAAAATCAGCATTAATGTCTAAATTAGAATTTGGTTTTACTAAAAATCCTATTTTAGCATTCAAGCCACTATCTTGGATATTGTTAAAATTGTTTTCTAAAAGAGCTACTACTTTACTTTTTGAAAGAGCATTTAGGTCTTTAAAGTATTGTAATTCAGTAACTAAACTAAAGTTTTTGTTAAACTCAACCCCTGCTTTAACTCCTGCTTTTATACTAGCTTGAAGACCTTTTTTAGTTTCTATACTTGCATTAGTTCCTTTTAAGTCCAAGTCCTTAAATCTAGTAGCTATTAATTTAATATTAGGCTCTAAGTAATTATTATTTATACTAAATCTATGTCCTAAGCCTAAACCTATTTGATATAAGTCTAAGTAATTAGTAGTA